>JALYUN010000353.1 GCA_030853725.1 Pseudomonadota bacterium
CTTTCGCACGGCGCGAACCGAAGGCGCGCCACAACGGGCCGGCCAAATGGCCGGTCAAGCGGCCGGTCAAGCGGCCGGTGATGCCTTCTACGCAAAGCTGATCGATGCCCACCGCGACTTGAGCGACGCGCAGAGCGAACTGCTCAATGCCCGACTCGTGCTGCTGCTGGCGAATCACGTGGGCGATCTGGGCGTGCTGGAAGAAGCGCTGCTGTTGGCGCGCCGCGGTATAGATGTACCGACCGCAGACTCGATGAGCAAGCCGGGGCCAGTGCAGATGACTGACACCACAATCAGTCGTTAGCTCTGCGCCTGCCGACCCAGCCCCATGCTCGTACCCGCACCCGAGTCGCCCGTCGACGCCACCCACGATCCCCGTCTGGTGAGCTGGCTGGAATCGGCCAATCTGCCCGGCATCGACTTTCCGATCCAGAACCTGCCGTTGGGCCGCTTCCGACCGAAAGCGCAGCGCGACCAACCCGAAGCCGAATGGCGCATCGGCGTCGCCATCGGCGACCAGGTGCTCGACCTGAAGCAGGGCAGTGCGCTGTGCCCATGGCCCGACGGCATCGACGAACTGCTGGCGCCGCTGGCGGCCGGCGATCTGGCCAGCTTCATGGCGATGGGTCCGGTGGCGTGGCGGCGGCTGCGGGCAGCGCTCTCGACCGCGCTGGCCGAAGGCAGTGTGCAATCGGCGTTCCTGGAAAGCTGCCTGGTGCCGTTCAGGCAAGTGCAGATGGCCATGCCATGCGCCGTCACCGAGTACACCGAATTCCAGATCGGCCTGCACACCGCACGGCGCATCGGAGCGTTGTTCAGACCCGGTCAGCCATTGCTCGTGAACCAGCCCTGGTTGCCGGCGGGGCGGCATGGCCGCGCGTCTGCGGTGGCGCTGGGCGACGCCGTGCGCCGGCCGCGGGGGCAGGTCAAGAAAGCCGGGCGAGAACCCGCCTTCGTGCCGTCGCGCGGGGTCGACTTCGAGCTGGAACTGGGCTGGTGGGTGGGCACCGCCAACCCGCTCGGCACGCGTGTGGCCATGCCACAGGCCGAACAGACTCTGTTCGGCCTCGGCTTGCTGAATGGCTGGACCGCGCGTGACATCCAGCCCTGGGAAGGGCAGCCGCTCGGGCCGTTCCTGGCCAAGAGCTTCGCGACTTCGGTTTCGCCCTGGGTGGTATCGCTGGCGGCGCTGGCACCGTTTCGCAAACCGGTGCTTCGCCCAGCGGGCGACCCGCAACCGTTGCCGCATCTGGACTCACCTTTCAACCGGGCCTTCGGCGGCTTCGATATTCGGCTGCAGGTGTGGCTGCAGACGGCCCAGATGCGCAACGCAGGCGCCGCCCCGGCGCTGCTCTTGCAGGCCAATGCGCTGGACGCCTACTGGAGCCCGGCGCAACTGGTGGCGCACCACACCAGCAATGGCTGCAATCTGCGCACCGGTGACCTGATCGGAACCGGCGCGCTCTCTGGCCCGCTGCTCGACCAGGGCGCCACGCTGCTGGAACTGACGCAAGGCGGCAAGAAGCCGATCGTGCTGCCCGGCGGTGAGCAGCGACTGTTTCTGGAAGACGGCGACACCGTCATGTTGAAAGGCTACTGCGAAGCGCCGGGCGCGGTGCGCATCGGCCTGGGCGAAGTCAGCGCGACCGTGCTGCCGGTGTTGGCGGAATGAGGGGCCGAGCGGCCCGCCGCGTACGCGCCGAACAACGGGCTTAAAGCGGGCCTGATGCCGCCGCCGGGCCACGCCGCGGCTGCCCACAATCTTGTCGATGAGCAACCCGCATGCGAAGCCCTGCCCGTGAATTCGGCACCCCGAATGGACGCCGTGGTGGCGCACGTGCTGTCCTGGCACAACCGGCACCCGCTGGCGCGGCGCATCAAGGTTGCCGAGGTCGGCTCGATCGGGCTCGTCAGCCTGCCTTTTGCTGCGCCTTCCGGCAATTCAGAGCAGCCCGTGGCAGCTTTCACCGAGGACTTTCTGGCCCCATCGAAGCCCGATGCGGTGGGCCGCTGGGCGGCGCGTCACGGTCATCTCGGCGTCGCTGCAACCCCCGGTGTACCGCTGCGCCTGGTGGTGGCCGATGGCCCAAGCGCAACGGTCATGGTGTTGGTGGCGACCGCAGCCATCGAAGCGGGTTCGCACCAGCGCCGGCTGCTGGTGGGACGCGGCGACCCGGCTGCCGTGCTGGGCCGACGCATCTGGAGCCGCTCCCGGCTGGGCGCCGCCGGCGTCTTGGCTTTGGCGGTGGGGGTTGGGCTGGCGTGGGTGCCGCTGTGGCTTTCTCCTCACCCTGAGGCAGCCGTGCCGCTGCAAGCGCTGGCGGTGACCGCGGCTTCGTCAGCGGCATCCGGTGCGGGTGCCGGGCCGGTGCGTGTTGCCTACGCGGCAGCAAGCAGTGTCTCGCCCGTGGCGACGCCAACGCCAACGCCAACTATGGCGCCGTTGTCTCAGGGGGCATCGGCGACAGCTGCATCGCAGCCCGCGGCGCCACAGGTTGTAGCGATGCACAAACCTGCGTCTGAACCCGCGCCTGAGCCTGCGCCGGAGCCTGCGCCGGAGACAGCACATGCGCCATCGCCCGCAGCATTGTCCGAGCCCGCGCCAGAACCGGCGCACCCCGCCCGGCCGCACGCGAAACTCGAAGGCGGGCCAACCCGTCCGGTCGTCCGCCCACAGCTCGACGACGACGCCAAGGCCGAAGCGCGTGAAGCGGTCGCGGCTGCACGCCTCGCCCTGGGCCGGCCAGCGAGTGCTGCACCGGTCGCCCATTCGGCCCCGTCGCCAGCGGAAGTAGGGCACATCGCCATAGCCGCCACCAAAGACGTGCAGGCTCCAGCGAAGCACGCGCCGGGCGTGCTCGACTCCGGCCCCGCTTTTGCGCTGTCGAGCCGCCTGCTGCGCACCCGCGCCGAAGCCGAGCAGGTGACAGCTGCCGTGCAGGCGCTGTTGCTGACGATCCGCCCGAAAGAAGCGGCACCGCTGCAGGTCGAGATCGTGCCGGTGGGCGACGACTGGCGTGTCGCGGCATTTCCGTTTCCGCGCCAGGCAGAGGCCCAGCAGGCGCGGGCCCTGCTGGCTTCACGCGGGATGCGGGTCGCCGTCGTCGACTTCTAGAGGCAGGGCTACCATCCTGGCGATCCATTCGCAGATCGCAGGGAGTGCTCGATGCCATCCGGAAAAATCCTCGTCGCCCAGGGCGGCGGTCCCACCGCAGTCATCAACCAGTCGCTGGTCGGCATCGTGCAGGAAGCGCGCCGCTCCGGGCTCGTCAACCGCGTCTATGGAGCCCGCCACGGCGTCCGCGGCGTGGTCGACGAAGACTTCGTCGACCTGACGCGGGAAACGCAACACAACCTGGAAGGCGTGGCCAACACGCCTTCTGCAGCCTTGGGTTCGACCCGCGACAAGCCCGACCTGGCCTACTGCCAGGCGATGTTCGAGGTGCTGCGCGCACACGAGATCGAGCACTTCTTCAACATCGGTGGCAACGACTCTTCGGACACCGTGCGCATCATTGCCGAGCAGGCGGCCAAGGCCGGCTACGCGCTGCGCTGCATCCATGTGCCCAAGACGATCGACAACGACCTGGTGCACAACGACCATACGCCGGGCTACCCGAGCGCAGCGCGTTTCGTGATGCAGGCCTTCGCCGGCGCGAACCTCGACAACGCATCGCTGCCGGGCATCTACGTGGGCGTGGTGATGGGCCGCCATGCCGGCTTCCTGACCGCTGCGGCTGCGCTGGCGCGTCAATCCGAAGCCGACGGCCCACACTTGATCTATCTGCCCGAACGAGACTTCGAGATGCCGAAGTTCCTGGCCGCCGTGAAGGCCATGCACGACCGCCACGGGCGCTGCGTGGTGGCCGTCAGCGAAGGCATTCACGACGCATCGGGCAAAGCGGTGGCAGAGCAACTGGCCGGCAGCGGCAGCGAGCACGACGCGCACGGCAACGTGCAACTCAGCGGCACCGGTGCGTTGGCCGACGCGCTGTGCGAGCAGATCAAGTCGCAACTCGGCATCAAGCGCGTGCGCGGCGACACCTTCGGTTATCTGCAGCGCAGCTTCCTCGGCTGTGTCAGCGATGTCGACCAGCGCGAAGCGCGCGAAGTCGGCGAGAAGGCGGTGCAATACGCGCTGTGGGGCGACACCAGCGGCTCGGTAGCGATCCGACGTAGCGCCGACTACGCAGTCGACTACCGGCTGCTGCCGCTGGCCGATGTCGCAGGCAAGACGCGGACGATGGAAGACGCCTTCATCGCCGAGTCAGGCCACGACGTGACAGACGCATTTCACCAGTACCTGCGGCCGCTGTTGGGATCGGGGCTGCCGGTGGCGCACCGGCTGCGGCCAAATCCGGTGGCGAAGGTGTTGAAGCGATGACGTTCGAACGGTTCGCGGCCCGAAACCCGATACCTGATTCGTATGGTGCTGACATAAATGAAGTGTTGGACGGGGGCGCGCTGACTGCGTAGTCTGCGCAGCTCCCCACCTTCCGAGCCCGCACCATGACCACCTTGCTTGACCACCCGGCACCACGCTCAGCCGATCGTGCACATCCTGCAAAGGGTTCGCGCCTCGACGTTCGCCCCCTGACCGGCACCTGTGGCGCCGAGATCTTCGGCGTCGACCTGGCTGCCGGCATCGAAGCTGATGCGATCGCCGAGATCCGCAAGGTGCTCGGCGAGCGCGGGGTGGTGTTCTTTCGCGACCAGCAACTCACACCCGAAAGCCACAAGGCCTTCGCCACCCTATTCGGGCCGATCGTCACAAACCCGGTCTACGACCACGTGCCCGGCTATCCGGAGATCATGCCGGTCATCAAGGAGCCGGGCGACAAGTACAACATTGGCGACACTTGGCACACCGACATGTCGTACATGG
Source organism: Pseudomonadota bacterium (assembly GCA_030853725.1). Taxonomy (GTDB): domain Bacteria; phylum Pseudomonadota; class Gammaproteobacteria; order Burkholderiales; family Burkholderiaceae_C; genus Rubrivivax. The sequence goes on from JALYUN010000353.1 coordinate 4,886, forward strand.
ATGAGCCGCCGCTCGGCTCGATCTTGTACGCGCGAGAAGTTCCCGAAGTCGGTGGCGACACCTTGTTCTCCAACATGAACGTGGCCTACGACGCCCTGCCGCAACCGATGAAGCAGATGATCGAAGGGCGCCGTGCGCTGCATTCGGACCGCTTCCTGACCGAGCGCTTGCAAGAGCGCAATGCCGGCCGTTCGACCCGCCTGCGTGAAGACCGTGTCGGCAAAGAGATCAGCTCCCTGCACCCGATGGTGCGCCGCCACGACGAATCCGGGCGCAAGTCGATCTATGTCAACTACCCCTTCACCTGGGCGATCGAAGGCATGAGTCGCGAAGAGAGCTTGCCGATCTTGAGCCAGTTGATCGCCCACGCGACACGACCCGAATTTTGCTGCCGCTTCCGTTGGCAACGCGGCTCGATCGCGTTCTGGGATAACCGCTGCGCCATGCATTACGCCTGCAACGACTACCAGGGCCAGCGCCGCGAAATGCACCGCATCACGATCGCCGGGCCGCGCCCGCAATGACGGCGGCTGGCGGCCGCGGCCCCGTCTGCACCCTGGTGACGGGTGCGACACGGGGTATCGGCCGGGCCATCGTCGAGCGGCTGCTTGCAACCCGCCAGCCGGTGGTCGGCTTGGCGCGGCGCGCCGACGCAACTTTTCCGGCACCGTTGTTCTGCGTCGACCTGGCCGATCCGGTCGCCACGCGTGTCACGATGGCTGAAGCCGCCGAGCAGTTCGCCATCGGCCGCCTCGTCAACAACGCCGGCTTCAACCGCCTGCAGCCGCTGGGCGCGATCGACAACGAAACGCTCGACCAGATCCTGCGCCTGAACTGCGGTGCCGCAGTCGACTGCGCCCAGGCGCTGCTGCCGAGCATCCGAGCCGCGCGCGACGCGACGGGCCGGCCGGCTGGGCGCATCGTCAACATCTCCAGCCGCTCGCTGCTCGGGCGCGTCGAAGGCAGCGTCTATGCGGCGGCCAAGGCGGCGCTGGTGGGCTTCACCCGGTCGTGGGCGCTGGAACTGGCGCGCGACGGCGTGACGGTGAACTGCGTCGCACCGGGCCCGGTCGCGACCGAGATGTTCGAGCACAACAACCCACCCGGCGACCCGCGGCGCGAACGCATGCTGGCAGCGGTGCCGCTGCAGCGCATGGGCCAACCGGCGGAAGTGGCCGCGGCGGTGGGTTATTTCCTGTCCGACGATGCCGGCTTCACCACCGGGCAGACGCTGTTCGTCTGCGGCGGCGCCAGCATCAGCCAGATCCACCTTTGAAACCCAGAGCGGCGAAATCAATCGTCGCCACGTCACCAGGAGACCACGCTTGAACCCATCGCCCCTGTCCTCGAAAACGGCTCGAAGGTCTGCCGTGTTGCTCGCTTCCTGTGTTCTGCTGATCGGCGCCGGTTTGACGGCCGGTGCGGCACGCGCCGCCGACGATGCCTATCCGAACCACACCGTCAAGATCAACGTCGGCTATGCACCGGGCGGCACCACCGACATCATGGCCCGGTTGATCGCGCCGGGCATGGCCGAGAGCCTGGGCCAGACCGTGATCGTCGAGAACCGGCCTGGCGCGGGCGGCAATCTGGCGTCGGACCTGACGGCCAACGCGGCCCCCGATGGCTATACGTTGATGATGGGCACTGCCGGCAGCATGACGGTCAACCCGTGGATCTACAACACGATGAAGTCCGACACGGTCAAGGACTTCACGCCGATCTCGATGGTCTCGGCGGTATCCAACGTGATGGTGGTGCCGGCTGCGCTGCCGGTGCGCACGGTGGCCGAGTTCGTGGCCTGGGCCAAGGCCCGGCCGGGCAAGGTGTTCTTCGCGTCTTCAGGCATCGGCAACACGCCGCACCTGACCGGCGAGATGTTCAATTTGCGCACGGGTCTGAAGCTGATCCACGTTCCCTACAAGGGCAGCGGCCCGGCGCTGGCAGACCTGGTCGGCGGCCAGGGCGTGCAGGTCATGTTCGACAACCTGCCGTCGGCGATCGGCCATGTGCGCAGCGGCGCGTTGCGGGCGCTGGCGGTGACCGGCCCCGAACGCTCACAGAGTCTGCCCGACGTACCGACGATGGAGCAGGCCGGCTACAAGGACTTCGTGGTTCAAGGGTGGTTCGGCATGTTCGCGCCGGCCCGCACCCCGGCGCCGATCATCGCCAAGGTGCACACCGCGATCCTGGCGGCACTGGCCAAGCCGGATGTGCGCAAGCGCTTCGAGGACCTAGGTGCAACGCTGGTCGGCAACGACCCGGGCGCCTTCGCCAAGACCGTCGAGACCGAACGCGCGAACTGGGGCGAGATCGTCAAGGCGGCTGGCATTAAGCCGAATTGAGCGGCTGCCCGACACGCTCGTTGAGGTGATGCCACGGATGCGCAGCGGCACGCACATGGCGCACGAAACTTGCCAGCAGCCCGTTCTGATCGTCCTGGCGCCAGCTCACCGCCAGTGGCACCCGGGGCTGCGGCTCGGCGAAGGCGCGAAAGACGATGCCCGACAGCCGCAGCGTGGCCGAGCTTTCCGGAACGATCGCCAAGCCTTCGCCCGAAAGCACCATGCCGAGCGCGGTGAGGATCGTGCCGGCGATCTCGGACGACTCCGGTTGCAGACCGTTCGCACGAAGGAAGGCCGCGACCACGCCGTAGAGCCCGCGGTCGCCGCGGCTGGGCGGGTACGTCACCAGAACTTCGCCGGCGATGTCGGGCGGCCGCAGCAACCTGCGCCGTGCCAACCGGTGCGCTGCGGGCAGCGCCAGGATCAATCGTTCTTCGCCAATCGTCTCAGTGCGAATTTCCGGGTGGCGGGCCGGTGGGCGGAAAAGACCGACGTCGATGCGGCCCGAGAGCAGCGCATCTTCCTTGTCCGTCACCGGCACTTCGCGCAGCGACAGCGCCACGCGCGGGTGAGCGCGGCGGTAGCTCGGCAGCAAGTGCGGCAGCAGGGTGTAGGCCAGCGTCGGGATGAAGCCGACCACGAGTCGCCCGCCGCGGCCAGCAGCGGCGTCGCGTGCCACGGCCACCACCTGGCTCGACGCGCTCAGCACGGCCTGTGCATGGGGCAGCAGTGCGGCACCGGCGTCGGTCAGCGTAACGCCGCGGGGGCCGCGCTGGAACAGGGCCGTGCCGATCTCAGTTTCCATGTCCCGGATCTGCACCGACAGTGGCGGCTGCGCGATGTTCAGGCGGGCGGCGGCGCGTCCGAAGTGCAGTGTTTCGGCGACCGCCAGAAAGTAACGCAGATGCCGCAGTTCCATCGCTGCGGATTCTAGGGAAGTGGGTCTTGGAGATCAGCACATGACGCATCCGGCATCGAGCACACCCGCGTCGCAGCAGACGCCGGTTCCGGCCACCGAACGTGTCGCGCTCGTGACCGGCGCGGCGCGCGGCCTGGGCTTGGCGATTGCGGCCCGGCTCGGTGGCGCCGGGCATCCCGTGGTGTTGCTCGACGCCGACCCGCACGTGGCGCAGGCCGCGCAAGCGCTGCGCCAGTCCGGCGTCGACGCTGCAGCGCTGTGTCTGGACATTGCCGACGAGGAGCAGGTGTCGGCGCTGCCGACCCGCCTCGCGGAACTGGGTGGCGCAGGGGGCGACTACTGGGGCCGCTTGTCGATCGTGGTCAACAACGCCGGTATCTCGCCGAAGCACGAGGGACGTAAACGGTTGGTGGCGCAGATGCCTGCGCAGGAATGGCGCCGGGTCATTGCCGTGAATCTGACGGGCACGTTCCTGGTCACGCAAATCTGTCTGCCGGCGCTGTGCGCGCGCGGGTGGGGCCGAATCGTGATGATCACGAGCC
>JALYUN010000355.1 GCA_030853725.1 Pseudomonadota bacterium
CGCCCACCGGTCGGGACTTCAGCCAGTTCGCGCTTCGATCCGTAGTGGGTGGCATAAACCCAGGTGAACTCGGCACCCAACAGAAAAATCTGCGCCGAGTAATAGACCCACAGAAAGACCACCACCAGCGAACCCGCAGCACCGTAGCCCGAAGCAATACCGCTCTTGCCGATGTACAGGCCGATCAGCAAGCGCCCGACCGAGAACAGCACGGCGGTAACGATGGCGCCGATCCAGACGTCGTGCCATTGCACCGTGGCGCGCGGCATCAGCTTGTAGATCATTGCAAAACCGAAGATGGTTACCAACAAGCCGAAAGCGAACGTGACGCCTTGCGCCAGAACTTCCCAGGTGCCGAACATCGGCCCCCACCAGTGGCCCAGTGCCGCAATGACGGCACTCACGATCAGCGACACCATCAGCAGGAACGCAATGGCCAGGATCAGACCGAACGACAGGAAGCGGGTCCGCAGCAGTCTGATTACGCCGCCCGACTTGTCCTTGGCAGGGGCGCGCCAGATGCGGTCGAGTGCGTCCTGCAATTCGCCGAACACCGTTGTCGCACCGACCAGCACCACCACCACGCCGATGACGGTGGCCAGAATGCCTTCTTTCGGCTTGCTCGCCGCTGCCAGCAGGCCCTGTACGGCGGTTGCGGCTTCGCTGCCCATCAAGCCATTGAGTTGCTCGAACAACGCGCCGCGGGCGGCGTCCCGCCCGAATACCAACCCGGCAATCGCGACCACGATGAGCAACATCGGCGCCAACGAAAACACCGTATAGAACGACAACGCCGCACCCATGCTGGGTGCGTAGTCGTCGATCCAGCAGGTGACCGACTGCTTCGCCAGCGTCCAGATCTGATTCGGCTTGCTCGGTGACGTCATGGCTGCAACGACTGATTGATTCGGGATGACCCCAACATCATGACACCCCCGCACCCAGGTCGTGCAGCAACGCCAACGTCAGGCGGCGCGCCGCATTCGATCTGGCGCATGGATGGCCAGCGACTACATTTCATCCCCAGAAAGGCGCAGGCCGCGCCGGCTGCTTTCGATTCAAAGCGACCGATTCCCACTCACACAGCAGGGCCCATCATGAAATTCAAGCACGTTGCCGCCGCATTCACCGTAGCCACCGCCCTGCTCGCGCACGGCGCTTCGTGGGCGCAAGACAAGGTGCTGAAGGTGGGCTCCACCCCCACCGGCGTGCCGTTCACGTTCCTGGACACGAAGACCAATTCGATCCAGGGAATCATGATCGACCTGATCAACGCCATCGCCACCGATGCCGGTTTCAAGGTCGAGATCGACCCCATCCCGTTCTCGGCGCTGATTCCTTCGCTGACGAGCAACAAGATCGACATCATCGCGGCGGCGATGTACATCACGCCGACGCGCGCCGAAGTGATCGACTTCTCGAAGCCGATCTACACCTATGGCGAAGGTCTGATCGTGCCGAAGAAGGACACGCGCAACTACACCAAGCTCGAAGAAATGAAGGGCTACACCGTGGGTGCGCAGAAAGGCACCGCCTATGTCGAGCCGCTGGTGAAGTCGGGTCTGTTCGCCGACGTGAAGATCTACGACAGCATTCCGGCGATCATGTCCGACGTCAACAACGGACGCATCCAGGCCGGCTTCGCCGACAAGCCGATCGTTGGATACAACCTGCAGCAAGGCATGTTCTCGGAGTCGCGGCTGGTGCAGAACTACCAGTCGACGATGACCGGCTCGGTCGGTATCGGCGTGCGCAAGACCGACGGTGAATTGCTCAAGCGCATCAACACCTCGCTGGAAAAATTGCAGAAGAACGGCACGGTCGACAAGATCCTGGCCAAGTGGGGCCAGTCCTGATCCCGAAGGTGGCGGCGGGCTGATCCTGTAGCCAGCCACGGGCTGACGCCATGTTCTGGAAAGACGCCAGCACCTTCCTGCCGATCCTGCTGGAAGGGCTGCGCCTGACCGTGCTGGTGACGCTGGGCTCGCTGCTGCTGTCGACAGCGCTCGGGCTGGTATGGGCGCTCATGCGAGTGTCCAGGTACCGTGCGCTGGTGTTCGCAGCCAAAAGCATCGTCAACGTGATTCGCGGCATTCCGATTCTGGTATTGCTGTTCTATATCTACTTTGTCATGCCTGAACTCGGCGTGACACTGACGGCGGTGCAGTCGGCCATCATCGGTCTGGGCATCGCGTATTCGGCTTACCAGGCAGAGAACTTTCGCGCTGGCATCGAAGCCATCGACCACGGCCAGATCGAAGCCGCGCAGTCGCTCGGCATGGGCTGGGCCATGATGATGCGGCGCGTGGTGTTGCCGCAGGCGGTGCGCATCGTGCTGCCACCTTACGGCAACACCATGGTGATGATGCTGAAGGACTCGTCGCAGGCATCGACCATCACCGTAGCCGAGCTGACGCTCAAAGGTCAGGTATTGGCGGCATCCACCTTCAAGAACTCCACCGTGTTCACGCTCGTGGCACTGCTCTACCTGGTGATGAGCGTGCCGCTGATTCTGCTGGTGAGCTGGCTCGAACGCCGGGCGAAGCGCAGGCGATGAGGCCAGACCGATGATCCAGCTCCAGGGCGTGCACAAGAGCTTCGGCGCGAACCACGTGCTGCGCGGCATCGACGCGCAGGTGGCCAAGGGTGAGGTGGTCTGCATCATCGGGCCCTCGGGTTCGGGCAAGTCTACGATCTTGCGCTGCATCAACGGGCTGGAGTCGTACGACGGTGGCGAAATCACCGTCGACGGTCTCAAGGTCGACCGCGACACGCCCGGTATCAAGGCGATCCGCACGCGCGTGTCGATGGTGTTCCAGCGCTTCAATCTGTTTCCGCACCGGACGGCCTTGGAAAATGTGATCGAAGGCCCGGTCTTCGTCAAAGGCGAGCCGCGCGCCCAGGCGCTGCAACGCGGGCGCGACTTGCTGGCCCGCGTCGGTCTGGCCGACAAGGCCGACGCCCATCCGTCGCAACTGTCGGGCGGGCAGATGCAACGCGTGGCGATCGCACGTGCGCTCGCGATGCAACCCGAAGCCATTCTGTTCGACGAGCCGACCTCGGCGCTGGACCCGGAACTGGTCGGCGAAGTGCTGGCCGTGATGCGCACGCTGGCCGAAGAAGGCATGACGATGGCGGTGGTGACGCACGAGATGGGCTTCGCCCGCGAAGTCGCCGACCGGGTGCTGTTCATCGACGGCGGCGTCATCGTCGAACACGGCCCGGCGCAAGACGTGCTGAGCAACCCGCGCCACGAACGCACGCAGGATTTCCTGCGCCGCGTGCTGCGCCCGATCTGAACCCGAAGCGAACCCGCAAGCCATGACCGATCCCTTTCCGCTGCAACCGGCGCTGTGGGCCGCCACCGCGGCCCCGGCCGTACCGACCCCGCCACTGAATGCGGCGGCGCGTGCCGATGTCTGCATCGTCGGCGCCGGCTACACCGGGCTGTCGACTGCATTGCATCTGGCACAACAAGGTGTCGATGTGGTGGTGCTCGAAGCGCACGAACCGGGCTGGGGTGGCTCGGGCCGCAATGGCGGGCAAGTGATTCCGGGTCTGAAGTTCGACCCGGCCGAGTTCCGCGCGATGTTCCCGGCCGACATCGCCGAGCCCTTGATCGCGTTCGCCGGCAGCACCGCCGACACCGTGTTCGACCTGATCGAGCAGCACGGCATGGACGTGCCGCGTGTGCGCAAGGGCTGGATCCAGGGGGCGCATACGGCGGCCGGGGTCGAACTGGTGCGCCGCCGCGCCGCGCAGTGGGCACAGAACGGTGTGGCAGGTGCACGCTTCCTCGACCGTGGGCAAGTGGCCGAGTTGATCGGCACCGACAAGTACCTGGGTGGCTGGCTCGATCCGCGCGGTGGTGGCATTCAACCGCTGTCTTATGCCCGCGGCCTGGCGCGCGCGGCGATCGCTGCCGGCGTCCGCATTCACGGCCAGAGTCCCGTTGCGACACTGCAGCGCAACGGTGACCGCTGGACCCTGACCACGGCGCAGGGTGCAACCGTCGATGCAGGCCGCGTGGTCTTGGCCACCAATGGCTACACCGGCGACCTGTGGCCGGGTCTGCGTCGTTCGATCATCACGCCGAACTCGTTCCAGGTCGCAACCGAGCCGCTGCCTGAAGCCGTGGCGCGCACGATCCTGCCGCAGGGCCATGTGTCGTCCGACACGCGGCAGTTGCTGTTTTATTTCCGGCTCGACCATCAGCGCCGGCTGATCATGGGCGGCCGCGGTCCGTTCCGCGAGCCGACTTCGGCCTCCGACTGGAGCCACCTGGAAGCCGTCATCAAGACGATGTTTCCGGCGGTGGCGGGCACGCCCATCGCCTATCGCTGGTGCGGCCGCGTGGCGCTCACACGCGATTTCCTGCCGCACCTGCATGAACCGGCCGAAGGGCTGCTGGTCGACATCGGCTGCATGGGGCGCGGCATCGGATTGCAAACGGCCATGGGTCGCGCCATGGCGCGCTACCTGCTGGATGGCAACGCACGGTCACTGCCGCTGCCGGTGACCGGCATCCGCGGTCTGCCGTTGCACCGGCTGCGCCGCGTCTACATCTCGGCCATCGTGGCCTGGTATCGGCTGCGCGGCGGCGGGCTCGCCTAGTGAGCCGTCCCGGCGATCATCCGCCGGTGAGTCACCCGCCTTCTTCTTCGTTTTCTGCTCGGCGCAACCGCCTACACGCCCGGCCGCTGGCAGCCCACCTGATGACCGCTGTAGCAGGCTGGGTCGACGCGGTCGGCATCCTGCTGTTCTTCACGCAACTGCAGATCTTCCCGACTTACATGAGCGGCAACACGACCCGCCTGTTCGTCGCGGCAACCCGAGGCGAGGGGCATCGCGTGGCGATGTACGGGCTGACGATCGCCCTGTTTGTGTTCGGCGCCATCGGAGGCCGGCTCGTGAACAGCAGCGAGCGCTGGCGAGAGAGTCTGGCCCTGCTGGCCGAAGCGGCGCTGCTGATCGGTGCGTCGGCGGCCGCAGGGCAAGGTGCCCCGGAACTGCTGACCCTCGGCCTGCTGGCGACGGCGATGGGATGGAACAACATGGCATTGAAGCCGCGCAACGGCGTCGGACCCAAGGGCTACATCACGGGCACGCTCGTCAGCTTTGCCAACCACATTGCCGAAGCACTGACCCGGCGCGGTGGCGGCTGGGCCGCGGTCTGGTCGTCAGCGGCAGTCTGGGCCAGCATGGCCTGCGGCGCACTGGCCGGCGCGTTGTCGACCCGCTTTTTCACCGGCACGCTGGTGCTGTTGGTGCCGGCTCTGCTGATCGGTCTTTGCTCGCTGGCTGTGGCTTGCGCCTGGATACCAAGCCAAGTGGATCCCATCACGACGGCTTCGGATGGGGTCTAGCCAGCATTCGCCCGCGCGTCAGTGAAGGTAGCTGGTGGCCGGCTTGGTCAGTGCGCTGGTGAACTACATGACCATTTGCGAAAGTCTGTTGAACGGCGGCCAAGTCCGGACAGCCGACCCAAAGGAGAACTCACGTTGAAACGACGCACTGCTGTAGGCGCCCTGCGTGCTGGCGTGACATTGAGCCTGAACTTGATCGTTGGAGGCGCGGCGATGGCGCAACCTGCAATCCCTCTTACGGCCACTGCTTCCGACCCGAGCGCGCTGGGCTGGATGGAAGGATTCCCGCCGCCCGCAGCCAAGGTGATCCGCTTCACCGACCCCGACTACTTCAGCTTTCCGAAGCTGCGCTGGACCGTCTGCCATTTCCGCGAACTGATGCCCAGCGTCGGTGTCGCGAACGACAGCGGCAATGGCAGCGGCGCGGCGCGCGAACTGCTTGCCAAGCCCGATCCCCGGATCAACGCCGTGCGCTTCAAGCCGATTGGTGCCACCGCTGAGATGACCTGGCGCGACGCTTTCGAAGCCAACTACACCGACGGCGTGATCGTCATGCACCACGGCCAGATCGTCTACGAACGCTATGCCGGCTGCCTCGGGCCGAACACGCTGCACGGGGCGATGTCGGTGACCAAGTCACTGACGGGCTTGCTGGCCGAAACGCTGGTGGCCGAAGGCAAGCTCGACGACAAGGCCGTCGTCGGCAAGCTGATCCCGGAACTGCAAGCCAGCGCCTTCGGCGACGCCACCGTGCGCCAGGTGATGGACATGACCACGGCGCTGGATTATTCAGAAGACTATACCGACCCGAAGGCCGAGGTCTGGACCTACGCGGAAGCCGGCAGCCCCTTGCCCAAACCGACCGGCTACACCGGCCCGCGCAGCTACTTCGACTATCTGCAGACGGTGCGCAAGAAGGGCGTGCACGGCGAGGCCTTCGGCTACAAGACTGTCAACGCCGACGCGCTCGGTTGGCTGATTGCCCGCACCACCGGCAAGTCGGTGGCCGAGTTGCTGTCGGAACGCATCTGGAGCCGTCTGGGCACACAGCGCGACGCTTTCTACACCGTCGACTCGATCGGCACGCCCTTCGCCGGTGGCGGCTTCAACGCCACGCTGCGCGACATGGCCCGACTGGGTCAGTTGCTGCTCGACGAAGGCCGCTCGGGCGGTGAACAACTGCTGCCACCGGCCGCCGTGGCGAGCATCCGCGGCGGGGGCGACAAAGCCACTTTCGCCAAAGCCGGCTACGCGTTGCTGCCCGGCTGGAGCTACCGCAGCATGTGGTGGATCAGCCACGACGCACACGGGGCCTATGCCGCCCGCGGCGTGCACGGCCAGACGATCTGGGTCGATCCGGCCGCCGACATGGTGATCGCGCGCTTCGCCTCGAATCCGGTGGCGGCCAACGCAGCCAGCGACCCGACCTCACTGCCGGCCTACCGTGCAGTGGCCGCATACCTGATGGCGCACGACGACACGCCATTGCTGGGGCGTGCATGGCGCGTCGAGGACATCGCCGGTGGTGGCGTCATCGACGACAGCCATGCCACCCTGCTGTTCACGGCCGACGGGCGACTCGCAGGCAGTGCCGGCTGCAACCGCATCATCGGCAGCTACCAGAGCCAGGGCACGCAACTGAAGATCGAGCCTGCAGGCACCACGATGATGGCCTGCCCACCCGCGCTGATGAATCAGGAACGCAAGCTGTTGACGTTGCTGCCGCAAATCAAGCGCTACCGCATCGACGACACCGGTGGGCTGATGTTGACGACGGCCGATGGCCAGACGATCAAGGCGCGGCGTTAGGTCTCACCGCGCTGCTTCGACCTGCGTCTGCGGGCGCCTTGCACGGCCTACGTCACGGCGACGGAAGCGCCAGCGATAAACGCCAGTACGACTGCCGTGGCGGCAGAGATTACCCCAAGGTTGCGCTGCAACACCCCGCGGGCGCGATGCCCGATGCTTGCGCCGCGCGCCAGAACACGCTGACCGGTTAAGTAGCGATGGATGTCCTCAGCCAGGGCGTCGGCTGTGGCGTAGCGTCGTTCGGGTTCACGGTGTAGTGCTTTCACGAGGATGGCGTCGAGCTCGCCCTGAAGCAGTCTGCGGGTTGCGGTGCTTTCAGCCGTGCGGCTCGCCAGCGCCGGCTTGCCGTCGAGCACGGCCTCCTCCATGGCGGCCACGGTGTTGCGCGACGGGCGATGCGGGGTCTGCCCCGTGAGTAGTTCATATAGCAACGCACCGAGCGAGAAGACATCCGACCGGACGGTGATGGTGTCGCCGCGAATTTGCTCGGGCGATGCATAACGGGGTGTCAGAGCGCGGCACGATCGGCACCGAACTGCAAGCCGACGCCACCCTGGGCGGCAAGACGCTGGAGCCGCTGCAGGTCCCAGGAGTGAAGAACTTCGCGGCTTCGGCGGCGATGATCAAGATGCGCATCCGCACCATCGCCGGCGAGCAGTGGACAGTGGCGCGGGAACTGCGGCGCCGCATCAAGAACCGCTTCGACGCCGAAGGCGTGGAGTTGCCGGTGCCGCAGTTGTCGGTGTTCATGGGGGCCGGCAGCAAGCCCTTCGCAGTGGACGCACGCTGGTCGGGCGGCGGAAGACGCCGGGGCCGGGCCGGCCGCCCCCCCCACGCGGGCTGAAGGGTTCGAGCCTGTTCGCGTGCAATGCGCCCACGCGCAGAGGCCGGATCGCCCACTTCGATTGGCCAAGCTTTCGAATGGCCCAGCGCCCTACCCCCGCTACACTTGACGCTATCGATACCCGGATCACCCCATATTCCATCGTCGTTGCGCCCTCGCAGGCGCGGGCGGCTGCTACGCGTCGCCAGCGTGGGCCTGCCACGCCTGCCGGAAAGGGAATTCGAACCTGTCTGCCGGCCGCACATCCCTGAGCCCGGCGATCACTTCCACTCCTACTGCGCAACCCCAGATCGCCGGGCCCCAAGCCCGCGCCAACGCATGTGCCTGCAATGTCAGCGCCATGCCGTCATCTGAAGGTTCACATCATGGAAGTCCTGCGCAACAAACGCACCCACGCGGCCTCACCGCGTCTCCCCGATCGGATTGAGCACCCCGGCGCAGCCGGATCCGCTCAGGAACGCACGCTCACCGAACTGGACCATGTTCGGCTCAACAGCATGGTGCAACGCCATCGCGGCGGCAGACCAACCTCTCTGGCCACATTGCCGATCGAGCATCTGCTCGACTCCGCCGATGTCGTGCCCTCGCGCCAGATCGGAGCCGATGTGGTCACGATGCTGTCGCGCGTTCTGGTCAAAGACCTGCAAACCGAAGCACAGCGGGAGCTCACGCTGTGCTACCCCGCCGACGCGGACGCCAGCGTTGGCTTCGTTTCGGTGCTGTCGCCGATGGGCTGGAGCCTGCTCGGGCAGTGTGCCGGTGCCACGGTAATCTGGCCCACGCCAGCGGGCGGCACGCTGGCGGCCGAAATTCTCGGCGTGCAGTTTCAGCCTGAATCCAGCGGCGAATTCACGCTGTAGCGAGCCGGCCACGCTGCCGGCCGGCCTTGCGGTCAGCGGCACTGTCGTTGGGACGCCGGGCCAGTTGCGCGAAGCCAGTTGGTCGACGCGGCCCGGCGCGTCAGGGCCGGACGATGTCCCAGGTCTCGACGATCTCCGTGCCTGCGGCGCGAAACAGCACCGAAATGGCACAGAACTTCGACAGGTCGGACCGCATGCGCCCGACGGCATCTTCATCAGCGGTCGTGGTCAGTCGAACCCGAAGCTCGATCCGCTTGAACGGCACCCGCACTTCGGCTTGCAACATCACGCCGGTGCGGTCCAGGTCGTAGACGACGTCGATCTCCATGGCCTGGACTTCGACACCATGCAGCTTCGCGCAACGGTGGCCAACGACGTTGGTGCAGCCGATCAACGCAGAGATGGCAGTCTCGGTCGGTGTGAGACCGGTGTTGGTGCCACCGCGCTCGGTCGGCTCGTCCAGGTCGACCTGCAGGTCCCGGACCGAGACGGTGGTGCGCTCGGGCGAGACGACGCGGCCCCGCATCTTTCCCTGAATCACGTTCTTCTGTCGAATCGCCATTTCTGTCTCCGTTGGGTTCGATCGAGCCCTGCCCGCCCGTGTTCAGCGCGCGCCCTTCGCGTTGCGCGGGCTCTTGATGCCCAACAGCCGCGCGGCATTGCCGCCGAGGATGCGGTCGCGATCGACTTCGTCCAGCGCCAGCTCCGACACCCGCCCCACAGGATCGTCGTCGCCCATGTCGTAGGGGTAGTCGCTGCCCATCAACACCTGTTTAGCACCGACCCGCTCCACCAGGTTCTGCAGCAGCCCGGTGTCGAAGGTGATGGTGTCGAACCAGAACCGTTTCAGGTACGACGACGGCTTCTTCTTCAACACCGTACGGGCGTCGGGCCGGGCCTTCCAGCCGTGGTCCATGCGCGCGTGGTAGTGCGCCAGGTAGCCGCCGCCGTGGGCCACGCAGAACTTCAGCTTCGGGTGGCGGTCAAGCACACCGCCGAAGATCAGGTGGCTCACCGCCAGTGTGGACTCCAGCGGGTTGCCGATGATGTTGTTGAAGTAGTGCTCGGTCATGCGGTCGGCATGGGTGAAGCCCATCGGGTGCATGAACAGCACCACGTCCAGTTCCTGCGCTTTGGCGAAAAACTTTTCGAGTCGCAACCGCGGGTCGGCCAGGTCGATGCCGTTGACGTTGGTGCCGATCTCGATGCCGCGCATGCCCAGCTTCTTGACGCAGCGCTCGAGTTCGCGCACCGCCAGCTTCGGGTCCTGCAGTGGCACAGTGCCCATGCCGACGAAGCGGTCGGGGTGGCCCGCCGCAATCTCCGCCAACCGGTCATTGATGTCGCGCGCCAGTTCCAGCCCGAATGCCGGGTCGGCGTAGTAGTAGTACTGCGAAGGCGAAGGCGAGACCGCCTGCACATCGATGCACATGCGGTCCATGTCGGCCAGCCGGGTCGCGATGTCGCTCAGCTTCGGCCCGCGCTCCTTCATCTGCTGCTGGTTGACCTGGCGGGTGGCGGCGCTGGCATAGACGATCGAAGGTTCGCGCTCGACCGGCTTCAGCGGAGCGGCTTTGGCTGCAACTTCGTTGTGCTGGTAGTGGCAATGGAAGTCGACCCGCAGACCCTGCTTGCTGCGGCGTTTGGCCGGGGCGGCCGCGGGCGTTGCATCGGTGGTGGCTGCCAAGACGCCAGCCTCCTGCGCAAAGCCGGTTGCAGAGCCGTGGTCACAGTGTTCATGGCTGGATGCCATGCAGTTGAAGAACATCGTTGCGCTCCGTGGTTTCGAGGTGATCAGTGTTTCAGGGTGCCGACAGCGCTGGGCGCCGCCGGTGCCAGTCGGTGTCGCGCTGGTAGGCATCGGCCGCCTGAAGCAGGCGGGCTTCGTCGAACGGCCTGCCGACCAGTTGGAATGCCAGCGGCAGACCGTTCGCCCCAAAGCCGGCCGGTACGCTGATCGCGGGCAGGCCCAGGTAGTTGACGCCGCGCGTGGCATGCGTGACGCCGGCGATCGAGCGCAGCGCGTCCTGCGCACTGCCGGCGGTGGTGGCTTCGATGGTCGCTGTCGGTACCGCTACCGCCGGAATGTGGATCAGGTCGCAGCCGGCCATCGCCTCGCGCAGAAAGGCTTGGGCAACGGGTCGGCGCAGCGCCAGCGCTTCCTGGTAGCTCACGGCTGCATACAGAAAACCGGGGTCGATCCGCAGGCGAACCTGCTCGGCATAGTCGTCCGGCCGTTCCCCGATCCAGCGCCGGTGCAGTGCAGCGGCTTCGATCGACATCACCATCTGGGCCAGCGCGTTGACGAGCGCCATGTCAGGCGTGCCGACCGCCACCAGTTCAGCACCGCGCGCTTGCAACACCGCGACGCTCGCTTCCAGTGCGCCAGCCACTTCGCTGTCGAGCCCGTCGCGAAAATACGCCTGCGGCAGGCCGATGCGCAGTCCGCGTAGATCGCCGTCGAGCGCGGCTTCATAGTCGGGTACGGGCACGCGGCTGCACACCGCGTCGTCGGGGTCGGGCACGGCGATGAGCCTCATCAGCCGTGCGCAATCGCGTGCACTCTGCGCCAACGGGCCCACGCAGTCGAGCGACGGCGACAGCGGCAACACCCCGCGGGTGCCGACCCGGCGCCAGGTCGGCTTCAGGCCGGTGACGCCGCACATCGCCGCCGGGTGACGGATCGAACCGCCGGTGTCGGTGCCGAGCGAGCCGAACACCAGCCGCGCTGCCACCGCGATGCCCGACCCGCTGGACGAGCCACCGCAGACATGCGCCGGATTCCACGGGTTCTGCCCATGCCCATAGTGCGCATTGAAGCCAGTCGGGCTGAGCGCGAACTCGGCCATGTGGAGCGAGCCGAGATTGACCTGACCGGCCGCATCGAGTTGCTCGATGGCCCAGGCCGTGTGCGGTGCGATCTGGCCGCGCAGAATCAGCGAGCCGCCATGGCATTCATGCCCGGCCACGCCGAACAGATCCTTGTGCGCCAGCGGCACGCCGTGCAGCGGGCCGCACGGCTGGCCGCTGGCCTGTTGCGCGTCGAGCGCGGCGGCACGTTGCAGCGCTTCGTCGTGATCGATGCGACACACCGCGTTCAGTGCGCGACCGCTGCTGGCCAAGCGCTGCAGGGCCCAGGTGGTCGCTTCGGTCGCTGTCAGTTCACGGGCTGCGATGGCATCGGCCAGATCGACCAGATCGCATTGTTCGAGCGCCTTCATCGCTGCACCCGGCCCTGCGCCGTTGGCGCGCTGCCGGCGATGGGCGCTTCAGCGTCGCACCAGGCGCTGAAGTCGTCGCCATCGGCGCCAAAGCAGAGATGGTCCAGCGCGGCCCGCGCCACCCGCGCCTGATTCGGCGCGGCCACCGCCATCGCTGCGGCCCTGCGCTCGGGCGACCAGGGCAACGGTTCGGGGTCGACCAGCAGCGGCAACGGATTCATCGGCTGCATGTCACTGGATTCCCAGGTAGCGGTGCATCAGGTCCGGTTGCGCCAGCAAGGCGCTCGGCAC
The DNA here is from genome assembly GCA_030853725.1 of Pseudomonadota bacterium. Taxonomy (GTDB): domain Bacteria; phylum Pseudomonadota; class Gammaproteobacteria; order Burkholderiales; family Burkholderiaceae_C; genus Rubrivivax. The sequence continues at coordinate 12,392 of JALYUN010000355.1, forward strand.
GCCTTCCCACACCACGCGGCCGGTCTCGAAGATGCAGACCCGGTCGGCCACGGCCAGGGCGCTGTAGAGGTTCTGCTCTACCAGCAGGATGCCGAGCCCTTCCTGCCGCAACGTGGCCAGCACGGTTTCCACCAGTTCGACCATGACTGGCGCCAGACCCTCGGTCGGCTCGTCCATCAGCACGATGCGCGGGCCGGTCATCAACGCGCGGCCGATCGCCAGCATCTGCCGCTCGCCGCCCGAAAGCTGGTTGCCGCGGTGCGACTTGCGCTCTTCCAGCCGCGGGAAGGTGTCGAAGACCCGGCGCACGCTCCAGGCACCCGCGCTGCCGCGGTCCAGGATCTGCAGGTGTTCCAGCACCGTCAGCGAAGGAAACAACCGGCGCCCCTGCGGCACATAGCCGATGCGGCGCCCCGCGATCTCGTTGGACCGCAAGCCCACCAGGTCGGCCCCGTCGAGTCGCACGCGGCCGGCCGTCACGCGCGGCATGCCGAGCCCCATCACCGATCGGACGAGCGAGGTCTTGCCCATGCCGTTGCGGCCCAGCACTGCCACGATCTCGCCTTCGGCGACCCGCATCGACACGTTGTCGAGCACCTGGGCTTCGCCGTAGGCCGCGCAGAGCGCTTCAATGTCGAGCATCGCGCGGCCTTCCGAGATAGATCTCCTGCACTTGCGCGTTCTGGCGAATCGCATCGGGCGCGCCCTCGACCAGCACCGCACCCTGGTACATGCAAACCACGCGCTCTACCAGGCCGAGCGCCAAGTCGATGTCGTGTTCGATCAGGATCAGACCGAGCGTGGGGGGCAGGCTGCGAATCACATCGGCCATCACCACGCGTTCGGCCGGCGACAACCCGGCCGCGGGCTCGTCCAGCAGCAGCAGACTCGGCTCACTGGTCAGCGACATCGCCAGTTCCAGTTGCCGCTGCTCGCCATAGGCAACCTCTTTGACGAGCCACTTGCGCTTGCCCGCCAGATGGCAGCGTTCGAGCGCCGAGTCGACGATGCGGGCTTCGTCGGGCGAAGCGGCACCGCTGCGAAACATCGCGAATCGACTGCGCGACCGCCCGCGTACCGCCAGCAGCAGGTTGTCTTCGACCGTCAACCCGAAGAACAGGTTGGTGATCTGAAAGGTGCGCGCCACGCCCCACTGCGCACGCCGGTCTGGCGAAGCCCGCGTGATGTTGCGCCCCGCCAGCCAGACATGGCCATCGGTGGCCGGCGTCAACCCGGTGATGGCATTGAAGAGCGTGGTCTTGCCCGCCCCGTTGGGGCCGAGGATGGCCACGCGCTCACCACTGCGCACCTGCAGGTCGACGCGGTCGACGGCCACCAGCGCGCCGAAGCGGATGCTCACGGCTTTCAACTCCAGCAGCGGCTTGTCCCCGGTCGTCATCGTGTCGTGGGCTTTCGAATCAGCTCTTCTTGATGCCCTGGAAGCTGCGCGAATACGGCGGCTGCTTCATGTAGGTCTCGGGGTCGTAGGTCCAGAACTGCGACACCGACGGATAGGTCTCGATCGGCACGTTCCAGTACTTGCCGTCCGGGCGCTTGACCACATCTCGGATGAAAACGTCGTAGACCGGGTTGCCATAGGCGTCGAGCTTGACCGGGCGGCCGAGCGGCGAGCCCACGAGCACAGTCTTGCGAACCGCATCGAGAAACTTGGGTCGGTCTTCGACGTTCCCGTTGATCGACTTCAGCGCTTCGGCCAGCCACATCGCGGCGCTGTAATGGGTGAAGCCATAGATCGAGGGCATCTTCTGGTAAGCGGCTTCGTAGTCCGCCACGAATTTCTTGGTAGCCGGGTTGTCGTTGCCTTCGGCAAACTGGGCCGAACTCAGCACACCGGCGGCTTCGTCGCCCAGGGTGCGGATCACCGACTGGTCGGTGGCGTTCTGCGCCCCGAGCAACGGGATCTTGCCCTTCATGCCGAAGTTCGACCATTGCTTGAGGAAGCGGCCGGCGTCTGCACCGGTTTCCATGGCGAACACCGCGTCGGGCGCGGCAGCCTGGATCTGCGCGATGTAGGGGCTGAAGTCCTGCGTGTTCAGCGGGTTCCACAACTGCAAGGGAATGCTGCCCCCCAGGTCCGTAAACACCTGAGCGAAGCCACCGCACTGTTCGTGACCGAAGGTGTAGTCCTGCGACACCGTGACG
>JALYUN010000356.1 GCA_030853725.1 Pseudomonadota bacterium
CGGTAATCGGGATCCACGCCATCTGCAGCGCCCAGACTGCAGCCCCGGCCGCGCCGAACAGCATCAGGTCGATGATCAGCATCAGGCCCACACCCTGCCAACTGAAGCGCGTGTAGAGGTTGCGTTCGACCCAGTCGTCGGGGGTGTTGTGGCCGTACTTTGCCATGGTTTCCGGCACCCGCGATTCGGCACGGTACAACTCGGCACCCGTCAGCAGCACCGTCTTGATGCCACGCGTTTGGGGGCTATGCGGGTCTTCAGGGGTTTCGCACTTGGCGTGGTGCTTGCGGTGGATGGCGACCCATTCCTTGGTCACCATGCCGGTGGTAAGCCACAGCCAGAAGCGGAAGAAATGCGAAACCACCGGGCTCAGTTCGAGCGCGCGGTGCGCCTGCGAACGGTGCAAATAGATAGTGACCGAGGCGATCGTGACATGCGTCAGCGCCAGCGCCGCCAGCAGCACTTGCCACCAGGTCGCATGCAACAAGCCGTTCGCAAGCCAATTTACAAGCGCGTCATGCACCAGCCACATCTGATCCATATGAAAAATTCCTCAGTCCTATCGTGATCGAATGACAACGAATATTCTAACGGGCAGCAGTCAAAGCCCTGCTTTCGAAAAACCGGCGCCAAACGCTGTTTCAGCCTGACGAAGAACCCTTGCTCGACGCCCGAGCCGAAGCCGAAATGCTGACGGGAACAAGATGGAGGCGGATGCCCGATTTTCAACGCCGCTGCCAAACAGCCGCGAAAAAGCCGTCGGTCCGGTGCCGGTGCGGCCAAAGGCGCAGATAAGACCCGGCGACCAGTGACTCGGCAGCTTCCACGTGTGCAGCCTGCAGCAGTGGCAGCACCGGCACGGGCTCGTAACGGTCGGCATGCTCGGCGCTGAATGCGTCTGCTACGGCCTCGTTTTCGCCGGCGAGCAGGCTGCACGTCGCATAGACCAGACGCCCACCGGCCTTCGGTAGACGCGCCGCGCTCGCCAGGATGGCCGCCTGCTTGACGCGAAGCTCCTTCACCGCCTGGGGTGACTGACGCCACTTCAGATCGGGATTGCGGCGCAGTGTGCCCAGGCCGGAACACGGTGCGTCGACCAGCACGCGGTCGATCTTGCCGGCCAGACGCTTGATGCGGTCGTCGCGTTCATGCGCAATCTGCGCCGGATGCACGTTCGAAAGTCCACTGCGGGCCAGGCGTGGCTTCTGAGCTTCGAGCCGATGGCCCGAGGTGTCGAAGGCATAGAGACGACCGGTGCTGCGCATGGCTGCGCCGAGCGCCAGCGTCTTGCCCCCGGCGCCGGCGCAAAAATCCACCACCATCTCGCCCCGCTTCGGGTCGGTCAGCAGCGCCAGCAACTGGCTGCCTTCGTCCTGCACTTCGACATGACCTTTCAGATACAGGTCGAGCTTGGCCAGCGCCGGTCTGCCCTCGATGCGCAAGCCCCAGGGCGAGAACGGGGTCGGCTCGGCGGCGATACCCGCTGCGGCCAGTTGGGCCCGCACCTCTTCACGTTTACCTTTGAGCACGTTGACCCGCAAATCCAGCGACGCCGGCGCCGAGAGCGCTGCCACCAGCGACCAGAACCCGTTGTCGCCGAGCGACTCTTTCAACGGCGCGGCGATCCATTCCGGCAGGTTGTGGCGCAGCTTCTCCGGCAGCGTTGTGCGGTCGATCGCTGCAACCTGAGCCAGCCAGGCCTGCTCGTCGACTGTCAAGGCCGCTTTCAGGAATGCCGGATTGCCCTCCCAGGCCAGCATGGCGAGCCGCCGTTCCAGCGGGCCGTGGCCGCTCTGCGCCAGATGCGCGAACAACAAACGCTGGCGCAGCACTGCGTAAGTGGTCTCGGCCAGCGTGTGGCGTTCACGCGGGCCAAGCGCCCGGTGCTGGCGAAAGTAGGCCGAAATGACGGCGTCGGCCGGCTTGTCGAACCGCAGCACTGCAGCGAGCAGATCGGTGGTGGCGTCGAGCAGGGCGGCAGGGTGCATGGCAGACCTTCGTTCTAGATCAAGACTTGCGAGGCAGCGTCGCGTTGCTGCACCAGACCACCGACGACTTCGAGCTTGCCCTCGACGAACCACTGCACCGCCAGTGGATAGATCGCGTGCTCGGTAAGCAAGACGCGCGTGGCCAGCGCGGCTTCGTCGTCGCCCGGCAGCACCGGCACCACGCTCTGCATCACGATCGGGCCGTGGTCGAGCGCTTCGGTCACGAAATGCACCGTGGCACCCACGGCCTTGCAACCGGCGGCCAGCGCGCGGCGGTGCGTGTGCAGACCGGGAAAAGCGGGCAGCAAGGAAGGATGGATGTTCAACATGCGGCCCGCGTAACGCCGCACGAACGCCGGACCCAGGATGCGCATGAATCCCGCCAGCAACAGCAGGTCTGGCGCGTGCCGGTCGATCTGCTGCGACAGTGCCAGGTCGAACGCATCGCGGTCGGCGTAGTGACGGTGATCGACCGCAGCGGTTGCCAGGCCCGCATCGGCCGCGAACCGCAGGCCGGCCGCGTCGGCGCGGTTCGACAACACAGCCACCACCCGCGCCGGCCCGCCTTCCGCCGCGCAGCGCCGCACGATGGCTTCCATATTGGAGCCGCGGCCGGAGATCAGGATGACGATGCGTTTCATCGGGGCCGGCAGTGTAGTCAACGCCTTGCGGCCGATGTCGGCGGTCCGGTCGAAAAGGCACCCGGCGACCTGAGACAATCCGCGCCGTCTCATTCGCCCGCGGCGCCAGCCGCCTTTCGTCATGCGATCCCGCGTCCTCTCCGGCATGCGCCCCACCGGTGCGCTGCACCTCGGCCACTATCACGGCGCCCTGAAGAACTGGGTGCAGCTGCAGGACCAGCACGAATGCTTCTTCTTCGTGGCCGACTGGCACGCCCTGACCACGCACTACGAAGAGCCCGAGGTGATGGAGCGCTATGTCTACGACATGGTGATCGACTGGATCGCCGCGGGTCTGGACCCTGAGCGCAGCACCATCTTCATCCAGAGCCGCCTGCCCGAACATGCCGAGCTCTTCACGCTGCTGGCGATGGGCACGCCGCTGGGCTGGCTGGAACGTGTGCCCACCTATAAAGACCAGATCGAGAAGCTGAAGGACCGCGACCTGGCGACCTACGGTTTCCTCGGCTACCCGTTGCTGCAAGCCGCCGACATCTTGATTTACCGCGCCGCTCAAGTGCCGGTCGGTGGCGACCAGAGCGCCCATGTGGAGTTGACGCGCGAAGTCGCGCGCCGCTTCAATCACCTGTACGGCCGCGGCAAGCACTTCGATGCCAAGGTCGCCGCGGCGCTGGCAAAGCTGCCGAAAGACGACGCCCGTTACTTCGAGAAACAGCGCAAAGCCTTCGGCGAAACCGGCAGCGCCGAAGCCTTGGCCAAGGGCGAGGCCATCATCACCAAAGCAGTGACCGCGGCCGCTTCTTCGTCCACGACGGCGGGCGCAGCCCACGCCGAAACCACGGAGACGCCCACGACGGCGAACTGGAACAACGAAGATGCCGAACTGCTGCACGGTCACTTGAGGGGCAGCGGCAAGACCATCCTCACCGAACCGCAGGCCTTGCACACCGAAGTCACCACCCTGCCCGGCCTCGATGGCGGCAAGATGAGCAAAAGCGTCGGCAACACGGTGCTGATGCGCGACCCGCCCGAGGTCGTTACGAAAAAAATCAGGGGCATGGTGACCGACCCGGCGCGGGTGCGCAGGACCGATCCTGGCAACCCCGAAAAATGTCCGGTGTGGCAGTTCCACCAGGTTTACAGCGATGCGGCCACGCGCGACTGGGTATGGCAGGGCTGCACCACTGCCGGCATCGGCTGCCTGGACTGCAAGCAGCCGGTGATCGACGCCATCGTGAAAGAACAGACGCCGTGGCGCGAACGGGCCGAGCAGTACCTGTCGAACCCAAAGCAGGTGCAGTGGATCGTCGAAATGGGTACCGAACGCGCCCGCACCGTGGCGCGGCAGACCATGAAAGACGTGCGTGCTGCCATGGGACTGAATTACTAGAACGAATTGCTGGAACAAGCACGGACCATGAAGCTTCAAACGATCGACCTCAACCCCGTCGGCAGGCCGGCCGCCACGGTGATCGTGCTGCACGGCCTGGGCGCCGACGGCACCGACTTCCTGCCGATGGCCGACCAGCTCGACCTGTCTGCGGTCGGTCCGGTGCGCTATGTCTTTCCGCGCGCACCGCAACGTGCGGTCACCATCAACGGTGGCTATTCGATGCGTGCTTGGTACGACATCCTGAGCGCCGACATCGTCAAGCGCGAAGACGAATCCGGCCTTCGCGAGTCGATCGCCGCGGTGGGTGAATTGATCGACGCCGAAGTCGCGCGCGGCGTCCCCGCGCAGCGCATCGTGCTGGCTGGTTTTTCGCAAGGCAGCGCAGTCACCCTCGGTGCCGGGCTGCGTTACCACGCCCGGCTGGCTGGGCTGGCGGGCTTGTCGGGCTATGTGCCTCTGGCCGCCACCACCGCTGCCGAACGCAACCAGGCCAATGCCGACACGCCGGTGTTTCTGGCGCACGGCCGCAACGACGGCGTGGTGCCGCTGGCCCGCGGCACGGCAGGCCGCGACTTGCTGCTGAGCCTGCAGCAACCGGTGCAATGGCATGACTACCCGATGGAACACGCGGTCTGCGCCGAAGAGGTGCAGGCGCTGCAGCAATGGCTGTGCCGCGTGCTGGCTTCGCCTATTGCCTGACGCGTCCATGGCCTGACGCCCTTTCCCTTTACCCGCTCAAGGATCCCCTCGCATGCATCTGCTCAAGCAACTCTTCATGGCCATCGGCGTCAGCGCACTGCTGGCGTTCTCGTCGGCCGGGCATGCCGCCGCCCCACTGCAGAAGATCCAGGCCCCGGGCTACTACCGGATGATGATCGGCAACTACGAGCTCACCGCGCTGTCCGACGGCACTGTGGAATTGCCGATGGAGAAGCTGCTCTCAGGCATCAAGATCGAGCAGCTGCGCGCCATCCTGGCCCGCAACTACCGCCGGCCCCCGGTCGAGACTTCGGTCAACGGCTTTCTCTTGAATACGGGATCCAAGCTGGTGCTGATCGATGCCGGTGCCGGGAACTTGTTCGGCCCGACGCTCGGCAACCTGGTGAAGAACCTGAAGGCTTCGGGCTACCAGCCCGAGCAGGTCGACGAAGTCTGGCTGACGCACATGCACCCCGACCACATCGGTGGCATCACCACGCCCGACGGCAAGATGGTGTTCCCGAACGCCATCATTCGGGCCGACAAGGGCGAAGGCGACTACTGGCTCAGTTCAGAGAAGCTCAACACTGCCAAGCCCGACGAGAAAGCATTCTTCAAGGGCGCCATCAGTTCACTCAAGCCCTACATCGAGGCCGGCAAGTACATGCCCTTCGACGGCGAAACCGAACTGCTGCCGGGCGTGCGCTCGTTGCGGGCACCGGGCCACACGCCGGGCCACACGCTCTACCAGATCGAGAACAGCGACTACAAACTGGTAGTCTGCGGCGATTTGATCCACGTGGCGGCGGTGCAGTTTCCGCTGCCGGCGGTGACCATTTCTTTCGACACCGATCCGCGCCGCGCCGCATCCGAACGCCAGAAGTTCATAACCGAGGCTGCCAACCGCGGCTTCTTCCTGGCGCTGGCGCATGTGCAGTTTCCCGGCATCGGCCAGGTCAAGGCCGCCGGGGTGGGTTTCGAATGGGTGCCGGCGAACTACTACGCCATTCCCTGAGCTTCGGGCCTGCGCGACGCCGGGCTCGAAGCGAGCGGGCGCTTCGGCTGTCCGTATCGAAGCGGATCGCGGTGCATCAGTTCGCGCTGTCCCATGCGGCGACGATCTCGCGGTGCACCGGAATGTTGTTCAGGAATGACTCGTGCAGCACCGGGTCGGTGATGGCATCAGCCTGCAACCGAAGTGCGGCATGGGCCCGGCACAAGCAGTCGCCGGCACGCGGGTCCTGCAGCCGGCTCAGCACCTGGTGACAAGCGAATTCGATCTCGATCCCGGTGTAGACGTCGTCGTAGGGCTGCCCGCTGAAATGGGTCAGCAACGACTCGGCCGAACGGAAGGCTTGCGCCGCGTCGCCCTGCGCCAGCGCAGCCCGCATCACACCGGCACGCGCGGGAAACTGCAGCGGCGACTCGATAGCCTGCGCCAGTGCCAGCGCCTGCCCGTAAGCGGCACGCGACTCTGCAGGGTGACCCAACGCCAGTGCCGCCGCGCCAAGGCTGAGCTGGGCATCGGCCTCTTCCCTGCGCGATTGCGCCGCCACCGCGATCTGCAGCGCTGAACCCGCCAGCTCCAGCGCAGCGGCATGACAGCCCTGCAACAGCGCCAGGTTCGACAGCGCGCACAACGTGTTGCCCTCCTGCACCCGGTCACCGCTGACCCGCAGCATGTGCAAGGCGTCGTTCAGATCGTGCTGCGCCGGCTCCAGGGCGCCCAGGTTCAGCCGCGCCACGCCCAGATTCGACAACGCCACGGCTTCGCTGCGCCGGTCGCCGATCTCGCGCACGATCGGCAGCACCTGCTGTGCCAGGTCGAGGTTGGCCATTTCGTCACCCTGGGCCTGAGCCGCAATCGACAGCGCGTTCAGCAGATTGGCCTCATTGCCCAGCAGCCCGAGGCGGCGCGCATCGGCCAACGCCTGCCGCGCCAGCACCTGGCCGCCTTCGACATCGCCTTGCTGCACCAAGGCCAGCACCAGCATGCGCTGGGCGTGCAGGCGCAGGCTGTCGTCGCCAGCGCGCGCGGCAAAGCCCATGCCTTCGCGTGCCGCCTTTGCCCCCGCAGCCCAGTCGGCCACGCGCAGTGCGCGGTAACTGCGCCGCCATGCCGCGTAAGCGCGCTTCGCGTCGTCGTCCAGGGTCTCGGCCAGTTGCGTCATCGCGTCCAGGTCGTGAACCTGCTCTTCACGGCGGGCCTGCAGATCCAGCACCTGCTCGCGTGCGCGGAGCAAACGCCATCGCAAAGGGTCGTAGGTCGCTGTGACTGCTTGGCGGGCGAGCAACGCCAGGGCCCGCTCGACATGCCAAAGCACCGCCGCATGGCCGAAGCGTTGGTGCGCATATTCGGCCGCTCGGGTGTGGAACTCGGCCGCATCGGCATCGTCGCCAGCCTGCTCATGGTGTTCGGCGATCTGGGCGAGAAAGTCGTTGGCCCGCAAGCCACCCCGCCGCGCAAGCCACGCGGCGACCTGTGCGTGCCAGCGCCGTTTGTGGTGCTTCAGCACCGTGTCGTAGGTGACCTGGTGCAGGATCGCGTGCTGGAAGGCGTGGGCATGCAAGTCGTCTGCGCCGGTCTCGCTTTCGGGGCCGGTGCGCGGCAGCACCAATGACCGGGAGACGAGCCGGGGCAACGTGTCGCGAGCCTGGGCGTCGAGTGCCATCAGCGCCCGGTCCCAGAACACCGGGCCGATGACGCTGGCGGCCTGCAGCGTCATTTTTTCGGCCGGTGGCAGGTTGTCGAGCCGGCTCTGGATCACGCCGGTCAACGTGGCGGGGACCGTCGTGGCGAGCAGGTGATCGCGGTGGAGAACCCACTCGGCGCCGGTGCGAATCGTGCCCCGGTCGATCAGCATCCGCACCAGTTCCTCCATGTAGAAAGGAATGCCTGCCGCACTGCCCACGATTCTTTCGCGCAGCGCGGTTGGAACGTCCGGCAGTCGTTGCAGCAGTTGGTCAGTGAGTTGCCGGCTGGCATCCAACTCCAGCGGAGCCAGGTCGATACGGCGGTGCGCCGCAGCACCATGCGGCCAATCGGCGCGCCGCTCGAACAGCGTCGGGCGGCTGAAAGCAAGGATCAGCAGCGGCAGGTCGTGCTCGGCTTCGACCAGATCGTCCAGGAAGTCGAGCGTTTCGTCGTCGGCCCAGTGCAGGTCCTCTAGCAACAGCAGCACCGGGGCAACAGCAGCCGAGCGGCGCAGCATGCGGGCCGCCGCATGCAGCGCGTGGTTGCGGATCTGGCGCGGGTCGTCGAGGATGCCTCTGATGTGCGGGCTGTCACGCCATTCGATGCCGATCAGATGGCCGAGCAAATGGGTGTGGCTTTCGGCAAGCCGGTGTCCGTCTTCGGCTTCGAACAACGGGATCAGTACGGCTTCCATCTTCGCCCGCGCGGTCTCGATCGTGTCGTCGTCGGCGATCTGCAAGTGCCACGCCATCCAGTCGCGCAGCAGGCCGAAGGGCTGCGCCTGGGTCTGCGGACCGGCTCGGCCACGCAAGACATGGTGCCGCTGTGGCGACGCTGTGCGCCAGGCGTCGAAGGCTTGCAACAGGCGGCTCTTGCCGAGCCCGGCATCGGCGACCACGGTGATGCGCTGCAGCCGCGGTTCGTCGAGCAGGCGTCCGAAGGCCTGCTGCAGCATCTTCAGTTCGGCTTCACGGCCGATCATCTGCGGTGCCACGCCTTCGAGGCCGCGGCTGCCGCTGTAGGGCTGGCGAGGCAACGCACGCATCACGAGCCAGCTCTGCATCGGTTCGTCCAAGCCTTTGACAGCCAGCGGCGCTTGCGCTTGCACCTCGAACAAGCCGCGCACCAGCAGATGGGTGTCGTGGCTGATGCGCAGTGCGCCCGCGGGCGCGGTCTGCTCCATGCGGGCGGCGATGTTGACGGCCTGACCACGGATGCTGCCGTCGGCGTCGATCCCGGCGCCGAGCAGCACCTTGCCGGTGTGGATGCCCACCCGCACATCGAGGCCGGCGTAGCCATGAGCGGCCTCGACTTCGGCGCCCAGCGACTGGCCGAGTTGGAGCAGCGCCAGCCCGCAACGCACGGCGCGTTCGCTGTCGTCCTCGCGCGCGGCTTCGGCACCGAAGGCGGCCAGCACGTTGTCGCCCGCGTACTGCAAGACCCGGCCGCGCCAGGACTCAACGATGGCGGTGGCACGCCGCAGGGCGTCGTCCATCACGGTGCTGATGGATTCGGGGTCGAGGTGCTGGCCGAGCGTGGTGGACCCGACCACGTCCAGGAAGAGGATGCCGACCTGCCTGAGTTGCGGCTCCGGCCCGGCCGACGGAGCCGACAACGAAGCGAGCTTGGCCTGCAAGCCGGCCCGCATGGCGTCCACGACCAGGTCGCCGAGCGCCGAACGCTGGTCTTCGAGCGCGACGATCGCGCTTTCGAGCTGGAATCTTTCGGTGCTCAAGAGCCCTTCGGCTGCAACGCGCAGCGGCTGAATTACCGCGGCGGTTGCGAAGCCGGCTCGGCGGTTGGCGCCACCACGATCACGTCGACCTGGCCACCGACGCAGCCGATCTGCTGACCCTTGGCGCAGCGTGCCGGTTCAAGCGGTATCGGCCGCGTCAGATGCAGACCCGGACGCTCCAGCACCGAATACATCAAGAGGCCTGCGGTGGACAGCGCCAGTACGACGATCAGCAGCCGCCGCCTGGGCGTAATGGGGTTGAACTTGTCGACCCGCAGTGGCTTGTGGTCAGGGGAAACGGCCATGGTTGCGACTATCGCATGGGCCCGCACGGGGTCAACCAAAGCGCCCTTGCAGGAACCAGCAAGGCTCACCTGCGGCCCGCCCCGCTTGCGCTAGCCGATGGCGGTAGATCCACAACAAGGCACCGTCGCGGGCCTGGACGATGTAATAGTCGCGCGCCGCCGGCGGGCCTTCCCACCAGCCGGACTCGATGCGTTCGGGCCCGCTGAGCGGCTGCAGCGGATGGCGGTCGAGCAGGGGCAGCCCATCGCGTTCGGCCAGCGGCAACGGGTCGGGCAACAGCCACACCGGGCGGTGCAGCGGCAAGGCGGGGTTGAACGGCTGCAGCCCCGGGCCCGCGCCAGGGCTCGAGTCCGGGGCCGTGACCGACACGCTGCGGCTCGCATGTTCCGGGCGGTGGTCGGCCACCGCCACCAGGCGTTGCACCTGGGCGTCGCCGAGCCGGGCACGCAGGCGCTCCAGCAGCCGCACCAGTCCTTCGGCTTCGCTGGCGCGAGTCGGAAACAGCTCGCCATTGGGCGCTGCGCCGGCCACGAGCTGGCTGCAATGCAGATGCAGCTCCAGCGTGGGCGCGGCCAGTTCGGCACGCCCGAGCCGTTCCCGCAGCAGCAATTGCAGGTGCGCCGCGTCGAGCGCGGGTTCAGCCAGCGCGATCTGCAGATCGGTAAAAGGCGTGGTCGAACCACGGTGCAATTCATGCTGCATGCGCAGCGTGAAGGCAGCCACGCGCGCCTTGCGGGCCTGCGCCCAAGCCACCAGCCGTGCCAGCAACACGGCCGCACCGTGCAGCACCTGATCGGTGGTTTCGGCGCGGGCGAACAGTTCCAGCCGGCTTTCGAAGGTTCCTGGCAGTTCGAGCCAGGAACGCGGGTCGGGTTGGCGCCCGAGCGCGCAGTCCAGATCGTTCAGCAACTGGTCGCCGAAGCGCCGCGCCAGCCCCGAGCGCGGCAGGCTGCGCAGGTCCGACAACGTCTGCAGCCCCATGCCCTGCAGCGCTTCCCAATGTTCACGGCCGGGGCCCAGCAACCACACCGGAGCACGGTCGAGCAGCGCCTGCAAGGCAGCCAGGCGCTGCTTCAGCGGATGGGTGCAAGGGTGGGCATGCGGCCCCTGTACCAGGTCACCCTGGTCGGCCCGGCCGGTTGCATGCCACTGCGCCAGCAGCGCTGCACCCAGTGCCGTGGGCGCGGCAGCCATCCGCACCCGGTGGCCGAGTGGCGCCACCGCCGCCAGCAGACGCTGCTGCAGTGAAGCCAGGCCGCCGAACAGGCGCAGACTGGCTTGCACTTCCAGCAACACGGTCTGTGCGCCTTGCAGCGTGACCGACGGCGTGAAAGCCAGCGCTGCATGCGCTACCGCTTGCAGCGCCAGGGCTTCCCGCGCGGCGTCGGCGTCGGCCAGCAGCAATTCCGGTGCCAGCGCCAGCGCGGTGGCGCGCTTGAAACCAGAGCGCACGCCACGCTCGGCCGCCGCGCGGTTGACGCTTTCGATGCGGTGCGCCGCCAGCAGCGCCACCGGCTGCGGACCGGCACCTTCGGGCGGCGCAGGAAGGGTCGCGCAGAAAGCCTCCAGCGACAGCAACGGCAGGTGCAGCGCGAGCCACAGCATGGTGAGCCCGGGATGGCCTCAAGCCGCACTGCGCTGGCTGGATGCGGCGGTCGAGCGCAGCGACCGATCTTCGCGTCCCCACGCGGCCAGCGCTGCCAACGCC
>JALYUN010000362.1 GCA_030853725.1 Pseudomonadota bacterium
GCTCAGGAATGCACGAGTCCGAAACGAAACGGGCCCCGATATCGGGGCCCTTCTCAATTCTGAATGCCGGCCACCGGGGCCGGCGCGGCACTCACAGTCGCTGCTGCTGCATGAAGTCGTCGAAGCCGGCTTCGGTGAAGCGGAACCACAGATTTTCGTCGCGGCGGAAGGTGGCGTAGTCGGCGTAGATTTTCTTCCAGGCAGGGTTGGTGCTTGAGAGTTCTTCATAGACGCCGTTGGCCGCCTTGAAGGCTGCGTCCATCGTGTCTTTCGGGAAGCGGAAGAGCTTCGCACCCTGGCCGACCAATCGCTTCAATGCGGCCGGGTTGCGCGCGTCGTACTTGGCTTGCATGCCGGTGGCAGCGTAGTTGCACGCCGCTTCGAGGATCATTTTGTATTCGGAGGACAGGGCGTTGTAGGCCTTGTTGTTTACGAAGAAATCAAGCTCGGGGCCGCCCTCCCACCAACCCGGGTAGGCGTAGTACGGAGCCACCTTGACGAAACCGAGCTTCTCGTCGTCGTACGGGCCGACCCACTCGGCGGCATCAATCGTGCCCTTCTCCAGTGCCTGGTAGATTTCGCCGCCGGGGATGTTCTGCGGCACACCGCCGATGCGTTCGATGATTTTGCCGCCGAAGCCTCCGATGCGGAACTTGAGCCCCTTGACGTCGGCCAGCGACTTGATTTCCTTCCTGAACCAGCCACCCATCTGCGCGCCAGTGTTGCCGCCGATGAAGTTGATGATGTTGTAGTTTGCATAGAACTCTCGCATCAGCTTCATGCCATTGCCGTCGAGCATCCAGGCCGTCATCTGGCGCGAATTCAAGCCGAAGGGAATGGCACAGCCCAACGCGAACACCGGGTTCTTGCCGAAGAAGTAGTACGGCGCGGTGTGCGCCATTTCGATGGTGCCCTGCTGCACCGCGTCGACCACACCGAAAGCCGGCATCAGCTCACCGGCTGCGGCCACCGTGATGTCGAACTTGCCACCGGTCATGGCTTTGACGTACTTGGACATGTCATCGGCCGCGCCGAAGATAGTGTCCAGCGACTTCGGAAAGCTGGAAGCCAGCCGCCAGCGAATGGTGGCCTGGGCATGCACGATGGCCGGCGCCGTACCGGCGGCGAGCACGCCGGCGAGTCCGGCGCCGTGGACGAATGAGCGACGTTCCATGAATACTCCCTTGCGTTGCAAGCCAAGACTGACTTGCGCGGAAGTCTAGGGAACCAGCCCCTTCGATCCGAGCGGGTTTTCCCGTTTTTGTTCGGCAGTCTCACACGAAACGGCGGCGCGCAAAAAAAAACGGACCTGGCATCGGGTCCGCATCGGGCGTGGCTTGCTGCTGAAGACTACAACCGCTGCTGCTGCATGAAGTCGTCGAAGCCGGCTTCTGTGAAGCGGAACCACAGGTTCTCGTCGCGGCGGAAGTTGGCGTAGTCACCGTAGATCTTCTTCCACGACGGATTGCTGGCAGACAACTCGCTGTAGAGCGCCATCGACTCCGAGAACGCCTTGTCCATCAGGTCCTTCGGGAACCGGAACAACTTGGCACCCTGTCCCACCAAGCGCTTCAAGGCCGGGGGGTTCTTGGCGTCGTATTTGGCTTGCATGATCAGCCCCGCACGGTCACAGGCCGATTCGAGAATCGCCTTGTATTCCGGGGTGAGCGCGTTGTAGGCCTTGTTGTTGAAATAGAACTCGCAGTTCAGGCAGCCTTCCCACCAGCCCGGGTAGGCGTAGTTGGGAGCCACCTTGACGAAGCCCAGCTTCTCGTCGTCATAGGGGCCGATCCATTCCGCGGCGTCGATCGTGCCTTTTTCCAGCGCCTGGTAGATCTCACCGCCAGGAATGTTTTGCGGCACGCCGCCGATGCGTTCGATCACCTTGCCGCCGAAGCCCCCAACGCGGAACTTCATGCCCTTCATGTCGGCCAGCGACTTGATCTCTTTGCGCCACCAGCCACCCATCTGCGCACCGGTGTTGCCACCGAACATATTGATGATGTTGTAGCGGTCGTAGAACTCACGCGTTAGCTTCGTGCCGTTGCCTTCCTGCATCCACGCCGTCATTTGACGTGAGTTCATGCCGAAAGGAATTGCGCCGCTCAGCGCGAAGACGTTGTCCTTGCCGAAGAAGTAGTACGGCGCCGTGTGCGCGGCTTCGACTGTGGCTTGCTGGACACCGTCGACCACGCCGAAGGCCGGCATCAACTCGCCGGCCGCAGCCACCGAGATCGCAAATTTGCCGCCCGTCATTTCCTTGACGTACTTGGACATGTCTTCGGCTGCGCCGTAGATCGTGTCCAGTGACTTCGGAAAGCTGGACGCCAGGCGCCAGCGAATGTTGGCCTGGGCATGCACGATGGCAGGTGCAACCCCGGCGGCCAGCACACCGGCGATGCCGGCCCCGTGAACAAATACTCTGCGTTCCATATGATCACTCTCCTCGATGGTGTTGAAAAAAAAGGATTCGAGCGGCTCGTGCCCGCAGATCAGAGGCTCCTCTACCTCACTGCGATCCGGCCAGCTTCATGCGCGACACCAATACCGACCCAACAGTCTTGCTGCCCTGCGTGTAGACGTCGGCGCCGATCGCGCTGATATCCTTGAACATCTGGCGCAGGTTGCCGGCGATGGTGATTTCTTCGACCGGATGCACGATCTGACCGCCTTCGACCCAGAAGCCGGCAGCCCCGCGCGAATAGTCTCCGGTCACGCCATTGACGCCCTGCCCCATCAGTTCGGTAACGAACAGTCCGCGGCCCAGCTTTTTCAGCATCGCTTCCAGGTTGTCACCAGGGCGGGTGCGACGGCTCGTCATCACCAGGTTCTGCGAGCCACCAGCATGTCCGGTGGTCTGCATACCCAGCTTGCGTGCCGAATAGCTGGAAAGGAAGTAGCCCTGCACGACGCCGCCTTCCACGACCGTGCGCGCGCGTGTACGCACACCCTCGTCGTCGAACATGGCACTGCCCTTGCCTTTGGCTTGGTGCGGATCTTCTCGAATGTCCAGGTGCTTGGCCAGCACTTGCGTGCCGAGACTTTCCAGCAGGAAGCTGGCTTTGCGGTAGAGCGAACCGCCCGAGACCGCGCCGACGAACGAGCTCAAGAGCCCCGACGCCACCGTCGACTCGAACAACACCGGCACCTGCGCGGTGGCCACGCGGCGCGACTTCAGCCGCGCCAGCGTGCGTTCGGCGGCGTAGCGGCCGATGGCCTCGGGCGAAGCCAGTTCGCGTGCGTCGCGCATCGAGCTGTACCAGCCGTCACGCTGCATGTGCTTGCCCTTGCCGGCGATCGGAGAGACCGACAGATAGTGCCGTGAACTGGCATATCCGCCACGAAAGCCGCGCGTGTTGCCGGCCCAGAAGTGCGCCTGCTGTGCCGAAACGCCCGCGCCTTCGGAGTTGGTGATGCGGCGGTCGACCCGCAGCGCGGCGGCTTCACACGCGTGCGCCAGTTCGGCAGCGGCAGCCGCGTCGACAGCCCAGGGGTGGAACAGGTCCAGGTCGCGACTGACTTCGGCGGGCGTCGCCAGGTCGGCAGCGTCGGGCAGTCCGGCCGCCGGGTCCTCGGCGGTGAAGCGCGCGATGTCGTAGGCCGCCTTCACCGTTTGCTGCAGTGCCGCTTGCGAGAAGTCCGAGGTGCTGGCGTTGCCACGCCGCTGGCCTAGATAGACGCTGACACCGAGCGATTTGTCGCGATTGCGTTCGACGTTCTCGAGTTCGCCCTTGCGCACCGAAACCGACAGACCCACGCCTTCGGAGACTTCGGCACCGGCGTCGCTTGCGCCCATCTTGCGAGCCAGCACCAGCGTGTCTTCGACGATCTGCTGAAACTGCGCTGTGCGGTAAGCAAAGCCTGATTCCGGTGGCGTGGAGCTCATGTGTTTTGGGGTTCCTGAAACGACTTCGTGTGCAGCGGACTCGGGTGCTGAATCGCTCACCTATGATAGCTGCCACCTCCACGAAAGCCGCTTCCGCGGCCCCTGCCTCATGGCCCGTCGCGCGGCGCCGCACCGCGGCCTGGATCATCATTACGGCGACCGCGGCGAACTTCCGCCTGCATCTGCTGAAGCATCCGCTGAAACAGACGCTGATGCAGGCGCTGATGCAATCGCGGACGACGACGAGACATCGCCCCAGCGCCCGAGCAAGTCCGAGCAAAAGCGCAAGTCGCATGACCTGCAGACCTTGGGCCTGGCGCTGACCGAGTTGTCGGATCAGCGACTGCAGTCGATCGAGATGCCCGATGCGCTGCGCGACGCCATTGCCGAGTTCCGTCGCACCAAGTCGCACGAGGGCCGCCGCAGGCAACTGCAATACGTGGGCAAGCTGATGCGCAGTGCCGACGAAGCGCTGCTGCGTGAAGCCGTGGCGTCGGCCACCCTCGGCAGCGCGAAAGACACACTGGCGCTGCACCAGGCCGAAGGCTGGCGGGCGGCATTGATTGCCGATGACGACGCGCTGACACGCTGGCTCACCGCCCACCCCGACACCGACAGCCAGCAGTTGCGCAGCCTGGTAAGACAAGCCCGGCGCGACGCTGCCAGCCTGGCGCCCGAAGCGCGCCAGCCGAAGAGCTTTCGCGAACTGTTCCATTTGATCCGCCCGAAACTGACACCATGAGCGACGACGCGCTTCCCGCCTTCGAGCCGCTGCGCATCGGGCTGCTGTCGGCCAGCGACCGAGCCGCCGCGGGTGTCTATGCCGACCAGGGCATTCCATCGTTGAAGGCGTGGCTCGGGAAGGCAGTGCGCAACCCGGTGCAGTGGTGCGAGCGCCTGGTGGCCGACGACATCGGCGCCATCAGCGCCGCACTGCGCGAACTGGTGGACGACGAGCACTGTGATCTGGTGCTGACCACCGGCGGCACCGGCCCGGCGCCACGCGACGTCACACCCGAAGCGACATTGGCCATTGCCGACCGCGTGATGCCCGGTTTCGGCGAGCAGATGCGCCAGATTTCGCTGGCCTTCGTGCCGACCGCGATCCTGTCGCGGCAGGTAGCGGTGATCCGCAAACGCGCGCTCGTGATCAACCTGCCGGGCCAGCCGAAGGCCATCGCCGAGACGCTGGCGGGCCTGCCGCAGCAAGCACCGCCGTTGCCCGGCATCTTCGGTGCGGTGCCTTACTGCATCGACCTGATCGGCGGGCCGTACATCGAAACCGACGAAGCGGTCTGCAAGGCGTTCAGACCGAAGTCGGCCCGGCGGTAGTCAGTCTAAAAACGCGTCAGGATTTTCCGTACTTGGCGATCAAGCTCTTCGCCGACGCCAGCAGCTCTTTCCCCTTGAAGCCGCGCTTGTCGATGTCGACTACCCATTCATCGTCGATCGGCGCCGAGCGCTTGACGAACATCTCGCGTTCGGCCGGCGTCACCTGGTAGATGGTGCCGCCGGCGTCGACCGTGGCTTTCCGGCCGATCGCGTCGTTGGCTTGTTGCGTCTTGCCGAGCCAACCCGATGTAGCCAGACCCGAATTGTTGTCGATCACCTTCTTCAGGTCCGGCGCCAGCGACTCGTACTTCGGCTTGTTCATCGCCATCACGAACGTCGTGGTGTAGAGCGCGGGGCCGCTGTTGTCGAACTCGGTGTGGAACTTGGTGAGTTCCTGCACCTTGACCGACGGCACCACTTCCCAGGGAATGACGCAAGCGTCGATAGTGCCTTTTGACAGCGCATCGGGAATGCCCGGCAGCGGCATGCCCACCGGCGTGGCGCCCAGGATGCCCAACAGCTTGGTGATCTGCCGGGTCGGGCCGCGAACCTTCATGCCGCGCAGATCCGCTGGCTCTTTGACGAGCTTGGTGGCCGAATGGATCACGCCCGGGCCATGCACCTGCAACGCAATGACATGGGTTTCCTTGAACTCGTCCGGGCACTCCGTCTGGAAGTATTCCCAATAGGCTTTCGAGGTGGCTTCGGCGTTGTTCATGATGAACGGAAGCTCGAAGACCTCAATGCGCGGGAAGCGACCCGCGGTGGTGCCAGGCAGGGTCCAGACCACGTCGACCACACCGTCGCGCGCCTGGTCGTAAAGCTGCGCCGGCGTGCCACCGAGCTGCATGGCCGGGTAGGCCTCGAACTTGATGCGGCCGCCGGATTCTTTCTCGACTTTCGCCATCCAGGGCTTGTGCATCAGCAGCCAGACATTGGACAGCGGCGCCATGAACGTGTGGAATTTGAGCGTCACGCTCTGCTGGGCCAGGCCTGCCAGATGCGGCACGCCGAGCGCCGCGGCAGCGGCACCCTGAACGAATGAACGACGTTTGATCAACACGGTCTCCTGCAAGTGGAACAAAACCAATGAACTTAACGGCGCTGACCAGTTTGCGTGGCTGCGGTTTACCCTGATCTGCAATCCGCACCCGCGCAATGGGGCACGGCGGGAGCCGAGAATATCGATGATGCCGACGACAACCCGAGGATGAAGGTGACGCTGCTGCTACTGGTGCTGGCGTTGGTGGGCGGCGTCTGGGCCTATACCCCCGACCTGGACCGCGCTGCGCTCGAAGCCCGCTATGCCGGGCCACCCAGCCAGTTCGTTGAAGTAGCGGGGCTGCGGGTTCACCTGCGCGACACCGGCCCGACCGACCCTGGACCCGAGGCCGCGCCGGTCCTGATCCTGCTGCACGGCTTCGCGTCCAGCCTGCACACCTGGGAAGACTGGGCGCCAGCGCTGTCACGCCACTGCCGGGTGATCCGCTACGACCAGCCTGGCGCCGGACTGACCGGCGCTGACCCCAGCGGCGACTACAGCGACGAACGGGCGATGCAGGTGCTGCTGGCACTGATGGACCGGCTGGGCGTGCAACACGCGACCCTGATCGGGCATTCCATGGGCGGCCGGCTGGCCTGGAAGATGGCGGCCGACCATCCGGAGCGCGTCGATCGCCTGGTGCTGATCGCGCCCGACGGGTTCCCCACACCCGGGTCGGAAGCAGGCACCGGCTTCGAGGTGCCCTGGTATGCCGGGCTGGTGAAACAGGTATTGCCGCGTGCGCTGGTAGCGCAGGGCTTGAAGGCCGCCTACGCCGACCCGCAGCGGGCACTGACCGACGCAAGGCTCACCCGCTACTACGATCTGCTGCGGGCACCGGGTGTGCGGGGTGCGCTGATCGAGCGCCTGCGGCAGTTGAAGCCCAGCGACCCAACCGCGCTGCTGGCCCGCATCACGGCGCCGACACTGCTGCTGTGGGGTCAGGAAGACGCAATGATTCCGGTTGCGAACGGCGCCGACTATCTGCGCGCGATACCGCAAGCGCGACTCGTCACACTGCCGGGGGCGGGGCATGTGGTGCAGGAAGAAGCGCCCGCCGCT
This sequence comes from Pseudomonadota bacterium, assembly GCA_030853725.1. Classification (GTDB taxonomy): domain Bacteria; phylum Pseudomonadota; class Gammaproteobacteria; order Burkholderiales; family Burkholderiaceae_C; genus Rubrivivax. Next base: position 7,323 of record JALYUN010000362.1, read on the forward strand.
TCGCTGGATGCGATACAGCCGTTCCTGGAGGGCCGCTGAACCAGACCGAGCCGGCCGATCACGAGTCGCTCACCCGATGTAGCGCAAGATCCACAGCGACACCATCGGGAAGAACAGGATCAGCAGCGTTCGGATCACGTCGGCTGCCAGGAACGGCAGCACGCCACGGTAGCTTTCACCGAGCGGCGTCGGCGGGTCCTGCGCCAGGCTGTTGACGATGTAGACGTTCAGCCCCACCGGTGGCGACAGCAGGCCGAAGCCGACGGTCATCAGCACCATGATGCCGAACCAGATCGCCAGCGCCTCACGCGTCATGTCCAGCGCCGATGCCAGGCCGATCACCACCGGGAAGAAGATCGGAATCGTCAGCAGCATCACCGACAACTCGTCCATGAAACAGCCCGAGACCAGATAGAACACCAGGATCGCGCCGATGATCGCCAGCGGCGGCCAGCCCAGCGTGTGCACGAAGCTCGCCAGTTGCGCCGGCACCTGCGTCAATGCCAGCGCCGCATTCATGATGTCGGCGCCCAGGAAGATCATGAAGATCATGGCTGAGGCCGAGGCCGTGGCCAGGAAGCAGGCAGCGAACTTGCGCCATGTCATTTCGCGGCGCAGCAACGCCGCGATGAAGGTGGCCGCAGCACCGACCGCAGCGCCTTCGGTGGGGGTGAACTGGCCCGTGTAGATGCCACCGAAGACGATGGCGAAGATGACGACGATCGGCAACACCGCCCACAGCAAGGCGCCCGAGATCCGCGGCAGGTCGTCGGCGTCGTGTTCCGGCGCATGGCCGGGAGAAAGCCGCACCACGATAGCGATCGCGCAGATGTAGCCCAACACCGCCAACGCGCCCGGAATCATCGCCGCAGCGAACAGCTTGGCGATGTTCTGCTCGGTCAGGATCGCGTAGATCACCAGCGGCACCGAAGGCGGGATCAGGATGCCGAGCGTGCCGCCAGCGGCCAGCGTGCCGGTGGCGAGCCGGCCGGAATAACCGTGGCGCCGCATCTCGGGCAATGCCACCTGCGTGATGGTGGCGGCGGTGGCGATGGAGCTGCCGCAGATGGCGCCGAAGGCAGCGCATGCCACCACCGCCGCCATCGCCAGACCACCACGAAAACGCGCCATGACCGCGGCAGCGAACGAGAACAGCGCTTTCGAGATGCCGCCTTGCGTGGCGAAGTTGCCCATCAGGATGAAAAGCGGAATCACGCTCAGGTCGTAGCTGGCGAAGCGCGCGAAGGCCTGGGTGTTGAGGAAGCTGGCCAGCGGCAGCCAGCCGGCCTTGAGCACATAGCCGAGCGCGCCGGCTGTGAACATCGCCACCGCGATCGGTACCCGCACCGCCATCAGCAGCAGCATGGTGGCGAAGATCAGCAATGTGAGTTCGATCGGGGTCATGGCGCTGGCTGCTGCGGAAAGCCCTGTACCGCCTGCACCAGCGCGATCAGCGCGGTCAGTGCCAGCGGCGGCACCATGAAGCAGTAGACGATCCATTCCGGGAAGCCCAGCATCATCGAGCCGGCCTGGCTGTTCCAGGCGCTGAGCCCGCCGAGCGTGGTGCGCCAGGCCATCAGCCCGAGCATCAGCGCCAGCATCAGCGCGCCGAAGCGGTCGAGCCCGGCACGCGTGGCGGCCGACGCGCCAGCGGTGAAGAAGTCGACGGTGATGTTGCCGTTGCGCGCCTGACACCAGGGCAGGAACAGCGCGATGGCGGCACCGGCCGCAGAACCGGAGAGCTCGAAGTCGCCGACGATGGTCCAGCCGGTGGTGTTGCGGCCGATGACGCTGGCGCACGTCATCAGCGTGATGGCTGTCAGCAGCACACCGGCGAACACGGCACAGACCTGCGCCAGAAAAACCAGCAGTTTCATCGTCGCTCGGTGTCAGTACTGATTGGAGGGTAGGCGCACTTCCAGACCGTCGAGCGTGCTGACTAACTCGATCTGACAAGACAGCCGGCTACCGGTTTCGTGCGGCACGGCGGTCATTTCGAGCATGGCGGCTTCGTCGGATGACGCCGGCGGTAGCTTGGCGCGCCAGGCTTCGCCGACGAAGACATGGCAGGTCGCGCATGACAGGCAGCCGCCGCAATCGGCGGCAATGCCGTCGATGCCGGCGTCGACGGCAGCCTGCATCAAGCTGCGGCCGATGCGACCCTGAATGCTGCGCAATGCGCCGGTGGCACTCTGGATGTGAACCGTGATCGAAGGTTTGGACATGGATGCGGAGCGCGCTAGAACCGGCCGAAGCGTTCGGCCGCTTCCCAGGCCTCGGGGTCGTCGGCCGCCGCCTGGCGCGCCAGTTCCTGACGCCGGACGGCTGCGTGCACCACCGCCATCGACGGGCCCAGCATCTTCTGCATGACCGCGTCCGCAGCCAACGCGGCCAGAGCCTCTGGCAAGCTGGCGGGTAACTTGGCACGGCCACTTTCAGCGGCGGCGTTGGCGGCATAGGGCGCTGTCGTCGCCGGACCCGGGTCAAGCCCGTGCTGCAGGCCATCGAGCCCGGCGGCGATCTGCGCGGCCAGCGCCAGATAAGGGTTGGCCAACGGCTCTGGCAAACGGTTTTCGATGCGCGTGGCAGAACTGCCTGGCGCCCCCACCACACGCAACATCGCGCCGCGGTTGTCGAAGCCCCAAACCGGTGCGCAAGGCGCCATCACGCTGCCCTGGAAACGACTGTAGCCGGCCGCACTGGGCACACACAGCGCAGCCATGCCCGCCGCATGTGCCAACAGGCCAGCGAGCCAGTGCCGACCCACATCGGACAGCATGCGGCGTGCGTCCATCGCATCGCCTTCGGCGTGCGTGCCACACAGCGCGTTGGCACCTTCGGCGTCTACCAGCGATTGGTGCAGATGCCAGCCGCTGGCGACGGCATTCGGAAACGGCGGCCGGCAGACGAAACTGGCGTGGTAGCCGGCGCGGCGCAGTGCCTGGCGCACACCGTTCCTGAACAGCAGCATCCGGTCGGCCGCGCGCAGCGCATCGGTCGGCGCGAACACGGCTTCGAACTGGCTCGGGCCGAACTCGATCTCCAGTGAACCGAGCGGCAAACCGAGACCGAGGGCCGTGTCGCGGACGATCTGCAGCACCGCGTCGGCGGCGTCGGCATGGCTTTCAGAAAGCAGTTGATAACCGGGGTGGACGAGTTCGACTGCAGGCGGCTCGGCAGGCCAGGCCGATGCGGCAGTTGCCATCCGCGCGTCGGTGATGCGGTAGACGTGGAACTCGACTTCCAGGCCCACCTGCAGCCCGTAGCCGGCATCGTTGAGCGCCGCCACCGCCCGCTGCAGCACCCGCCGCGGATCGGCTTCGACCGGCGTGCCATCGGCCCAGACCGGTGAGGCCCGTAGCCAGCCGGTGCCTGGCGCCCAGGGCAACGTCAGGTAGCTCTCTGGGTCGGGCATCAGCACCATGTTGTTGGCCGCACCGAAGCCGGGCAGCGCTGCCAGGCTGCCCGGTTCGAACACCGGCAGCGCGGTGCGATCCGATGCATCTTTGAGCAGCAGCGTGCTGACCATGCCGACACCGTGCTGCAGCGCATCGGCCAGGGCGCTGCTGTCACTACCGTGGTCGCCACTGCGGTAGTCTTCACTGCCGCCGTGGTGGTTGCCGTTGCCGCAGATCAACGTCTTGCTGCGAAACGCGCCGTGCAGGTCGGCCCAGGCGATGCGCACCTGCCGCGTGCCCTGTTCGCGAATGCGCTGCAGCAATTCGGCGCAGCGCATCGGGTGGACTATTACGTCGTCGGTGCGCCCGTTCATGCGCGGACGGGCGCGTCGTGCTGCAACCACGATGCGCTGGCCCGTTTGGCAGCTGCAAGCCTTTGCCAATGTGTCTGCCAGCCCTCGGCCGGTGCCACGCAATCCATCGTGTCGGGGCCCCGCAGCGCAGCCGCTTCGGCCGCTGTCAGCACCATCGGCGGCGTGCCACCCTGCTGCACGGTATCGATCGCCGCCAGCAGCATGCGCCGGTTGGCCATGATGACCTTGTCGCTGGTGCCCAGGTGTTCACGCGTGCGGTCCTGGATCGCGCCCATGCTTTCCACCGCCCACTGATCATGGGCGTTGATGTCTTCCTCGCCCATGCCCAAAAAAGTGCGGCTGCGCTGCTCTTCGGCATCGAAACCCCACTGGTTGTGGCCACCGCGCTTGGGCAAATAGTCGGGCAGCGAAACCCCGGCCAGCCGCTGTTGGCGCATCGTCTCGTGGTCCAGCGGGCCGTCGAAGCTGGTGAAGAACGAATACCAATAGGTGTGCGTGTCGTCCACCGGCACATGCATCTGCGTGATCGTCACCGTCTCCGACAGCGGGATCACGAAGGTGTGCGGGAAGGCGGCGTGGGTCACGCGCACGTGGGTCAGCCTGTCGGTTATCAGGCGCAGCGTCGTCAACCGGGTCAGACCGGGGGCGACGGTTTCGTGGTGGATCTCGGGGCTGCAGAACTCGCGCATCACGCGCGTCATGGGCCAGCGTTGGCCTTCGACATCGCCCGCGCTGGCGGCGCGGAACTGGCGGCCGAACTCCTTTTGCCCGGTGGCGTCGAGCGCATCGTCCTGCAGATAGCGGTGCAGGAACGAAGGATGCGCGGGGTCGATGCCGACTTCAACGGCCTGCAGCCAGTTGCAGGCCCACTGACCCTTGAACGCGAAGCTGTGACTGGCGGGTGCAGCAAAGCAATCGAAAGCGGGCAACGCCGGCAGCTCGCTGCCTTCCGGCCCGAGGTACGCAAACAGCACGCCCGACTGCTGTCGCACCGGATAGCTGCGCTGGCGCACGCGTTGGCACAAGGTGCTGCCGATGGGTTCGGCCGGGGTCTCCAGGCAGCGGCCATCGGCCGCGAACTTCCAGCCGTGGAACGGGCAGCGGATGCCGCCGGGTTCATGTCGCGCGTAGGCCAGGTCGGCGCCGCGGTGCGGGCAGTCGCGGTCGAGCAGGCCCCAGGCGCCGGCTTCGTCGCGGAACAGCACCAGGTCCTGGCCCAGCAGGCGCACGGCCTTCAGCGGGCGCGTGCCCATGCGCGGGTCGAGCCGAGGGTCGAACTCGTCCAGCAGCGCCACCGGCTGCCAGTAGCGGCGCATCAGTTCGCCGCAGCCGGTGCCGGGACCGATGCGGGTGAGGAGTTCGTTCTGGGCAGCGT
>JALYUN010000063.1 GCA_030853725.1 Pseudomonadota bacterium
CGGTAAGACTGCGCCAGTAACGTCGTACCACCGACGAACATGAAGTTCCAGCCGACCCCCAGACACAACAGCGCCGCATAAAACGCGGGCAATGCGGTCGAGTTGATTGCGATCACCACACACACGACGTTCAGGGTCATGCCGAGGCTCAGCACACGCGCCAGGCCCCAGCGCCGAATCAGTGCACCGGCAAACAAGGCGGGCGCAAACACGCCTACCAGGTGCCATTGCATGATGCCCGCGCCGTCATTGATCGTGTGGTTACTGGCGACCGCAGCCAGTGGCGCGGCGGTCATCACGAACATCATCGAAACCGAGCCGACTACGTTATTGGCCAAGGCTGCGATGTAGATGGGTTGGCGTGCGATCTCTCGCAAGGGGCGCGGCGGCCGCGGGTCGACCGGTGTGCCCTGCGCGGGCTGCACTTGCGTGTCCCGATAGAACGCCAGTATCAGCACCACCGACAGCGCACCCAGCACCGCGACCATGAGATATGCCCCTGCGAACAGTGCCATCGGAAAGAGGTCTTTGCTCCATGCCGCCAGCACGGGCCCTGCAATGGCCGCGATCACGCCGCCGGCCAGCACCGTCGACACCGCGCGGCTCTTGTCTGGTGCCGCGACACTATCGGCCGCGGCCAGTCGATAGAACTGCGCGAAGGCTTGATAGGCGCCCACCAGCGCGGTGCCCGCGCAAAACACCCAGAAGTTGGCGTGGAACACGGCCCAGACCGACACCGCGCCGCCCGCCGTACCCGCTAATGCGCCGAGCGTGAAGCCCGCGCGCCGCCCGATGCGCTGTATCAATAAGGCGGCGAACCAGGTCACCACCGCGCTCGCCACCGTGATGAGCGCGAAAGGCAATGTGGCCAGCGACTTGTCGGGCGCAAGCAGGTGCCCAGTCAAGGCCGTGAGCGTGAGGTCGATGGAAACAGCGGCGATGTACAGGCCCTGGCAGGCCGCCAGCACGCGCGCGTCACGGTGGCCTTCAGAGGGAATGGCTGGGTCGGTCATGGGCGTGCGGGCGGTTTGACAAGCTTCACTCTAAGCGGCGACACTGCGACACGAATGTCCTATTACCCTCAATAAATGACACGAGTCCGCTCAGTCGCCTTTCTCCTCGTTCCCGAGTTTCAATTGCTGGACTTGGCGGGACCTTTGTCGGTGTTCCAGATAGCCACCGAACTGGAGCGCCACCGGCGTCGCTCGGGCTACGACCTTGCGGTGCTGTCGGAACGCGGCGGCCGCGTCGCCTGCTCGGCCGGCTTCGAAGTGCAAACGCGCACCTGGCGCGACACCCAAGCCGGCACCGTGATCGTTCCGGGGGGCGCTGGCGCGCGCAAGCCCGGCGCGGCCACGCCTGCGCTGGTGCACTACCTGCGCGCCACGCTGGCCGCCAAGCGGCGAGTCGCCAGCGTTTGCACCGGCGCTTTCCTACTGGCCGAAGCGGGCTTGCTAGACGGGCGCCGCGCCACCACACACTGGCGCCAGGCGGGGCTGCTGCAGCGCAGCTTTCCCGACATCACGGTCGACGCCGACCGTATCTTCGTGTGCGACGGCAATGTCTGGACCTCCGCCGGCATTGCGGCCGGTATCGACCTGGCGCTCGCCATGGTCGAAGGCGATTTGGGCTCGAGCATCGCTGGCGCGGTGGCACGCGAAATGGTGGTCTACCACCGCCGCTCCGGCGGCCAGTCGCAGTTCTCGGCGCTACTGGACCTGGCGCCGCAGAGCGAGCGCATGCGCAAGGTGTTGGCTCACATCGGCAATCACCTCACGGCCGACTTGAGCATCGAACAACTTGCCGATGTGGCTTGCGTCGGCCCGCGCCAGTTCATTCGCGCCTTCAAGATCGAAACCGGGCAAACGCCCGCGAAGGCCGTCGAACGCATCCGCGCCGAAGCCGCACGCGCGTACATCGAAGGCGGCGACAGCTCCATAGAGGCGGTCGCAAGGTTCACGGGCTTCGAAGACACGGAACGAATGCGTCGAGCATTCGTGCGAATTTATGGCCACCCGCCGCAGGCTTTGCGGCGCATAGCGCGGGCGTTGCCCGCGGTTGACAGTCACGCCTGAAGCATCACGCTGTCCGAAGCCGTGCCAAGCGCCCGGCAACTACCGCATGGGGATGGGAGAAGAGCACCCATACCTGGGTCGCGATCGCAAGGCCATAGGCAAACGAGCGGCGGTGACCCGCGGACTCAGCGCTCGATGCGCGCGTACGCCGAATGGTTGTGGATCGACTCGAAATTCTCGACATCGACCGCATAGCGGCCGATGCGAGCATCGCGGTTCAGCGCCAGCGCCACGTCGCGCACCAGGTCTTCGACGAACTTGGGGTTCTCGTAAGCGTGCTCGGTGACCCACTTTTCGTCGGCGCGCTTCAACATCGGCCAGATCTCGCTCGAAGCCTGGTCTTCGGCAAAGCGCACCAGTTCTGCCCATTCGATCGGCTGCAGCAGTTCCACCCGCAGCGTGATCATCGAGCGCTGGTTGTGCGCACCGTAGTCCGAGATTTCTTTCGAGCACGGGCATAGGCTCTTGACCGGCACTGACACTTCGGCCCACATCGCGGTGACGCCGGCCCGGGTCTCGACGATCCAACGGCCCCCGTAGTCGAGCAGACTCTGCACGCCGGAGACCGGGGCGCGCTTCCTGATGAAGAAGTTGAAAGCGGCTTCGACACGGCCTTCGGTGGCCCCGAGCTTGTCGAGCATCGCGGCGTGGCGCTGGCGCAGGCTGTGCGCGTCCAGCGCCGCGCCTGACAAGGCCAACTCGTCCAGCCAGGCCACGAAGCGCGACATGTGCGTGCCCTTGCTCTCGGCCGGCAGGGTTACGTCCAGCGACCAGGTCGCGACGGTGGCCTGCACGGCGCCGGCCATCTGCAATTGCAGCGGATAGCGCACATCCTTGATGCCGACCCGCTGGATTGCCAGGTGGCGGTGATCGGCCGCGCTCTGCGTGTCGGGAATCGGCAGGGCGGGCATGTGAAGCATGTCGTTCAGGTTGCTCATCTCGGGTCCGAGGATGCCACCAAAGCGGTGGCGGGCAGCGCCGTAGGGTTGCCCGGTTCAGGCCACCAGTGCGGGCCGGCCACCAAAGCGCTTGATGATCGATTGCTCGATACCGGCAGCATCCAGACCGCAGTCGGACAGGATGCGCTTCGGGTCGCCGTGTTCGGTGAAGACATCGGGCAGGCCGAGCTGCAGCACCGGCACGAGAACACCAGCCTCGGCCAGGCATTCCAGCACCGCACTGCCGGCGCCGCCCATCACCGCGCCCTCCTCCAGCGTCACCAGCACGTCGTGGCTGCTTGCCAACTGCAGCACCAGCGCGGCGTCCAGTGGCTTCACGAATCGCATGTCGGCCACGGTGGCGCCGAACTTGTCGGCTGCCACCAGCGCCGCGTGCAGCAAGGTGCCGAAGGCCAGGATGGCGATCCGCTTGCCGGGCCGGCCGTCGGACCGTGGCGTGCCCTGACGTCGCACCACGCCTTTGCCCCAGGGCCATTCGGTGAGCGCCTTTTCTACCGCTGTGCCGGCGCCCGCACCACGCGGGTAACGCACCGCCACAGGATGGTCCTGGCGAAACGCGGTAGTCAGCGCCTGACGACACTCGTTCTCGTCGCTGGGTACCAGCATGCTGCAGTTGGGAATGCAGCGCACAAACGCGATGTCGTAAGCGCCAGCATGGGTGGGCCCGTCGGCGCCGACGATGCCGGCGCGGTCGAGCGCGAACACCACCGGCAGGTTTTGCAGAGCCACATCGTGGATCAACTGGTCGTAGCCGCGCTGCAGGAAGGTGCTGTAGATCGCTACCACCGGCTTCAGGCCTTCGCAGGCAAGCCCCGCCGCGAAAGTCACCGCATGCTGTTCGGCAATGCCGACATCGTGATAGCGGTTCGGGAAACGCTGCTGGAATTCGACCATGCCCGAGCCTTCACGCATCGCCGGCGTGATGGCCACCAGCCGCGGGTCGGCTTCGGCCATGTCGCACAACCACTGGCCGAAGACCTGGGTGAAGGTGGGCTTGCCGGGCTTGCTGGGCGGAAAGCCTTCGGCCGGGTTGAACTTGCTGGAAGCGGCGTGGTACTTGACCGGGTCCGCTTCGGCCAGCTTGTAGCCGTAGCCTTTCTTCGTGACCACATGCAGGAACTGCGGGCCGCGCCGGGCGCGCAGGTTTTCCAGCGTCGGGATCAGCGCGTCGAGATCGTGGCCGTCAATAGGGCCCACGTAGTTGAAGCCGAATTCTTCGAAGATGGTGCCGGGCACCACCATGCCTTTGGCATGCTCCTCGAAGCGCCGCGCCAACTCGAACAGCGGCGGCGCGTTCTTCAGCACGCCCTTGACACCTTCGCGTGCGCTGTCGTAGAAATTACCGCTCATCAAACGCGCCAGGTACTTGTTCAACGCGCCCACCGGCGGGCTGATCGACATGTCGTTGTCGTTCAACACCACCAACAGGTCGGCGCTGACACCGGCGTGGCTGACGCCGGCGTTGTTCAGCGCCTCGAAGGCCATGCCCGCAGTCATGGCGCCATCGCCGATCACGGCGATCGCATGGCGGTCTTCGCCTTTCAACTTGGCCGCCATCGCCATGCCCAGAGCCGCGCTGATGCTGGTGCTGCTGTGGGCCGTACCGAAGGTGTCGTATTCGCTTTCGTCCCGGCGCGGGAACCCTGCCACCCCGCCGGCTTGCCGCAAGGTGTGCATGCGATCACGCCGCCCGGTCAGGATCTTGTGTGGATAGGTCTGGTGGCCCACATCCCAAACCAGCCGGTCGTGCGGCGTGTTGAATACATAGTGCAGTGCCACTGTCAGCTCGACCGTGCCCAGGTTGCTGCCCAAGTGCCCACCCGTCTGGCTCACCGTCTGCAACACGTAATTTCGCAACTCGGTGGCCACGGTTTGTAGATCGGCGCGAGACAAGCGCCGCAGGTCGGCTGGCGACTGGATGGTTTCCAACAAGGTCATGGTGTTCTCAACTGTCGCGCTCGACGACCTTGTCGGCCAGTACCGCCAGCAGTGCCGCGGCGCTGCCGAGACCGCTATCGGCCAGCGCCGCGTGGGCCTGCTGGCGCAACGACTCGGCGCGGCGCCGGGCGGTCGGCAACCCCAGCACGGTGACATAGGTCGGCTTGTTGTGGTCTTGGTCTTTGCCTGCGGTCTTGCCGAGCGTGGCCGAAGCCTGGGTCGCGTCCAGGATGTCGTCGACCACCTGGAACGCCAGTCCGACGGCGGCGCCGTAGTCCGACAGCGCTGTTTCGACCCGGCTGCCGCGCGCCGCGTCGGGCCCGCAGGCCGCACCCATCAAAACGCTGGCATGCAACAGCGCACCGGTCTTGCGGCGGTGCATGTCGCACAGGTCGGCTTCCTGCAGCGTGTGGCCGATGCTGCCCAGGTCGATCGCCTGCCCACCGGCCATGCCGGCATGGCCCGCGGCGCGCGCCAGCAGCGCCACCAGCCGGGCCTGCAGCGTGGGCGGCAGACTGTGCTCGGGCGTCAGCACTTCGAAGGCCAGCGCTTGCATGGCGTCGCCGGCCAGCATGGCCTGGGCCTGGCCGTACTGCACATGGACGGTGGGCTTACCACGGCGCAGCACGTCGTTGTCCATGCAGGGCATGTCGTCGTGCACCAAGGAGTAGGCATGGATCAGCTCCACCGCTACTGCCGCCCGCAACGCGGCTTCACGCTGGCCGGCCACAGCGCGGCAGGCGGCCAGCACCAGCAGCGGTCGCAGGCGCTTGCCACCGTCGAGCACGCCGTACCGCATGGCCGCACCCAGGCCGGCTGGTGCGTCGGCCGGAACCCAGCGTTCGAGCGCGGACTCCACGGCCTGAAGTTCTGACGCGGCCCAGGCGTCGAAGCCGGCACTGTCGGCCACAGAGACTGCCGGCTCGGCCGCGACTTTCATGCTTCGTTCCATGGCTTCAACTGGCCATCGTCGAGCACCTTGACCTGCGCTTCCACGGCGGCGAGTTTGCCGCGGCAAAAGCCGAGCAGCTCGGCACCGCGGCGGTAAGCGTCCAGCAACCGGTCCAGTGGCAACTGCCCGCCTTCCATCTGCACCACCAACCGGTCCAGTTCGGCCAATGCCGATTCGTAGCTGGCAGGCGGCGGCGGAACGGCTGTGGGAATCGGGTTGGAAGCAGGGCTGCGGGCCATTTCAGAAGGTGAAACCAGGAATCCGATTCTAGACAACGGTCATCAGGCCCCACCAGCCAGACATCCGCTCACCCGGTGCGGCCAAGGGCCGCCGGTAGAATCGCGGCCTCTTTCACTTCCTCCACGGTCATCCCTGCGAACCAATTTTCGCAGGGGCGCAATCAGTTGGTTTGTCGCCCGCGGGGCCACCGGGTGGCGAGGTCGATTTCCTAACCAGGAGGATCCACTCGGATCATGTCGGACCTGAGCATCAGTCTCCAAGCTCTTGAGCGCAGTGGCGCTCAACTTCCAGTCAGCAGCTATTTCGATCCCGCGCTTTTCGCATTGGAACAGCAGCGCATCTTCGCCCATGCGCCACGCTATGTCGGGCATGAGTTGGCTGTACCCGAAATCGGCGACCACCTGGCATTGCCGCACGAAGGCGAAGGCCGGGCACTGGTGCGCACGGTGGGCGGCGTCGAGTTGATCTCTAATGTGTGCCGCCACCGCCAGGCCATCATGTTGAAGGGCCGCGGCAGTACCGGCGGCGGCCCCATCGTGTGCCCGCTGCACCGCTGGACCTATGACCTGCACGGCCAGTTGGTGGGCGCGCCGCACTTCGACGTGGACCCGTGCCTGCACTTGCGCAACTACCCGCTGCAGCAGTGGCACGGCCTGCAGTTCGAGGCAGCGGCCGAGCCCGGCGACCGCCATGTGGCCACCGATCTGGCGGCACTCGGCGCCGCGGCCGATCTGGACTTCAGCGGTTTCGTCTGGGGCGGCAGCCATCTGCACAGTTGCAACTACAACTGGAAGACCTTCATCGAGGTCTACCTGGAGGACTACCACGTCGGGCCGTTCCACCCGGGCCTGGGCGGCTTCGTGGCCTGCGACGAATTGCAGTGGGCGTTCGGCCAACACCATTCGGTGCAGACGGTCGGCCTGCAGCCTTCGCTGACCAAGGCTGGCTCGGCCGCCTACCGCCGCTGGCAGGAAGCCGTCGTGCAGTACAGCGCTGGTCGCACCCCCAAAGCCGGCGCGATCTGGTTGACGCTCTATCCGACGCTGATGGTCGAGTGGTACCCGCATGTGCTGGTGGTTTCCACGCTGGTTCCACAGGGGCCACAGCAAACGCTGAATCGAGTCGAATTCTTCTACCCGGAAGAGATCGTTGCCTTCGAGCCCGAATTCGTTGCGGCCCAGCAGGCGGCCTATCTGGAAACCTGTGTAGAAGACGACGAGATCGCGTTGCGCATGGACGCCGGGCGCCACGCGCTGATGCAACGGGGTGACGACGAAGCCGGCCCCTACCAGAGCCCGATGGAAGACGGCATGCAGCACTTCCACGAGTGGTACCGGCGCGCGATCGACCGGGCGCAGCCGCCCGGCCATCCTCCCGCACCGCCCACGGCTTGAATCCCGGACTCGCTCCGCCGTTGTTGATGGCGGGTGCGGCCTTGCTGTTTGCGTTGATGGGCGCGCTCGTCAAACAGGCGGCGCTGCGCTACGGCGCCGGCGAGCTGGTGTTCTACCGCTCGCTGATCGGTCTGGTGTTGATGGCCGGTGTGATGCGGGTGCGCGGCGTCGACTGGCGCACTTCGGTGCCGGCCATGCACATCAGCCGCAGCGTGACCGGTACGGTGTCGATGTGCCTGTGGTTCGTGTCGCTGCAGGCGCTGCCGCTGGCGACCGCGATGACGCTGAACATCATGTCCTCGGTCTGGATCGCGTTGTTCCTGATGCTGAGCGCCGTGCTTTCGCGCCGCGGCCCTGCCGCAATCGACGCCCGGCTGGTTGCGGCCATCGCCGCCGGGTTTGTCGGTGTGGCACTGGTGCTGCAGCCGACGATCGAAGCGCAACAACTCGGCGGGGGCTTTGCCGGACTCTGCAGCGGGCTGCTGGCAGCGACCGCCTATCTGCAGGTCACCGCACTCGGGCGGGTTGGCGAACCGGGCGAACGCGTGGTGCTGTACTTCTCGGCCAGCGGCGTCGGGATCGGAATCCTCTTGGCATGCTTGGAAGGCGGCCTGCACGGGCACACGGCGCAGGGCGTGCTGCTGCTGCTGGGCATTGGCGTGCTGGCCACCATCGCCCAGTGGATGCTGACGCTGGCCTTTGCGTCGGGCGCCACGCTCGGCATCGCTTCGCTGCAATACCTGGGCGTGGGTTTCGCGTTCGCGATCGGCGTGTTCTGGTTCGGCGACCCCGTGACGCAGCTCGCGCTGGCGGGTATGGTGTTGATCGTCGGCGCCGGCGTGGCGGCGATCTTCCTGCGACCCAGCATTCGCCGCCCGGCCGAACCCGGCCTACCCTGAACCCCTGAAGAGCACCCACCATGAGCTTCGACACCCTGATCACGGTCGACCAACTCCAGAAGTTGCACGCGCAAGGAAACCCGCTCGTCGTGCTGGACTGCGGCTTCGATTTGTCCGACCCGGCATCCGGTCGCCGGGCTTTCGACGCCGGCCACATTCCCGGCGCTTCCTACGCCGATCTGGACCATGCGCTTTCAGGGTCGAAGACCGGCCGCAACGGCCGCCACCCGCTACCCGATCGGCAGGCCTTCGCCGAGTCCGCCGGGCGCTGGGGCATCGCCCCCGGCGTCCAAGTCGTCACCTACGACGCCCAAGGTATGCCCTATGCGGCGCGCTGCTGGTGGCTGTTGCGCTGGCTGGGCCACCACGCGGTGGCGGTGCTGGACGGCGGCACCGCCGCCTGGTGCGCGGCCGGTGGTGCATGGACCGCTGAGGCCGCGGCAGCTGCGGCCCGGCCGCCCTACCCGGCAGCCGAGGCGGCCATGCCTACGATCGACGCCGAGCACCTGCTGGCGGGGCTCGGCAGCATGCGGGTGCTGGACGCGCGTGCAGCCGAGCGTTTTCGGGGTGATGTCGAACCGCTCGACGCCGTCGGCGGGCACATACCGGGTGCGAAGCAGCGTTTTTTCAAGCACAACCTGCAGCCCGACGGGTGCTTCAAGCCGGCCGACGCGCTGCGCGCCGAGTTCGAGCCGCTGCTGGCCGGCGCCGACCCCACGCAACCGCTGGTGCAGCAATGCGGATCGGGCGTGACGGCCTGCCACAACCTGCTGGCGATGGCGCATGCGGGCCTGGGCGTCAGCACGCTGTACCCGGGTTCGTGGAGCGAGTGGTCCAGCGACCCGATGCGCCCCGTCGCGCGCGGGGAATGAGGCCCCCAAGCTCGCTGGCGCTCGCTGCCCCCCGAGGGGGGTGTCAGGCTACGGCCCGGCGAAGCCGGTTCCGTGCCTGGAAGCTCGATCGAGTGCGGGTCGTGTTGGTGCTCACGCTCTCGATTGGGTCGGGTCTGACTGCACTTGCGCAATTGCCGTCGTATCCCGACGTGCTCGGCGCCGAGGTGCGTGCCAGCGGTGCCGACCGCTTCGACTTCGACGTGCGTATCGCTTCACCCTACGACAGTCCCACGCGCTATGGCGACGGTTTACGGGTGCAAGGCGCGGGCGGCGTGGTCTACGGCGTGCGCAAGCTGGTACACGATCATGCCGACGAGCAACCCTTCACCCGCGATTTGTACGGCGTGAAGATTCCCGCTGGCGTTACAAGCGTGACAGTGCAAGGCCGCGACCAGCACAGCGGCTGGGGCGGCAAGACCGTCGACGTGAAGTTGCCCGGCCGCTGAAGCCCCCGCATCCAGGAGCCCCGATGTTCCAACGCATCCTGTTTCCCACCGACGGTTCCGAGCTCACCGCCAAGGCGCTGCAGACCGCGCTGCAACTGGCGAAGCTGACCGGCGCCTCACTGGCGGCGCTGTCGGTCAAAGAGCCTTTTCCGTACAGCGCCATCTCGGAACTGCAACCGGTGCCACCGCAGGACTATTACGAACGGCAACAACGCACCGCCGACGAACGCGTTCAGGCTGTCGCCACCGCGGCGGCGGCTGCAGGCGTCGCATGCGAAGGTCACACGGTGGAAGCGCTGCATCCCTGGGAGGCGATCCTGGCGCATGCCGATGCGCGCCGGTGCGACTTGATCGTGATGGCTTCCAAGGGGCGCCACGGCATGCAGGCGCTGCTGCTGGGCAGTGAGTCACACAAAGTCCTGACCCACGGCACCCTGCCGATTTTGATCGTCAAGTGACGATGCAAATTCAGCGGCTGTCGCGGACCGCCACCGACGCCAGCACGATCGCCAGTCCCGCCATCAACCAGGCCACCTGCGCCACCGTTTCCTTCCACGGCAGCCGGCGCTGCAACTGCGGCAGCAAGTCGGCCACCGAGACATAGACGAAACTGCTGGAGGCCACCACCAGCAGGTAGGGCATCAAGCGCTGCCACGGCCCGACCAGGAAGTAGCCCGTCATTCCACCCACCACCGCCGACATGCCGGAAAACGCGTTGAACATCAGCGCCCGCTTGCGGCTGAACCCGGCGTTCAACAGCACGATGTAGTCGCCGGCTTCCTGTGGAATCTCGTGCATCAGGATCGCCAGCGCCGTGACGAATCCGAGACTGGTGTCCGCCAGAAAAGCCGCGGCGATGATCACACCGTCGCAAAAGTTGTGCACTGTGTCGCCCACCAGCACCGACAACCCACCGCGCCCGGCCTGCTGCGCGTCGTAATGGTGATGGTGGTGGTGGCCGTCGCCTTCGTGGTGATGGTCGTGGCGGTAGAGCTCGGTCTTCTCCAGCAGCCAGAAAAACAGGATGCCGATCAACAGCGTCGTGAACAGCGCCTGCGGCGGCGCGCCCGACTCGAAGGCTTCCGGCAGCACATGCAACAGCGCCGTGCCCAACAACACGCCGGCCGACAGACTGACCAGGTTCTTGACCAGCCGGCTCAGCACCGACAGCGTCAGCGAAGCCGCGATCAGCACCGACAGCACGCCCCCCACCATCGTGGCGGTGATGATGTAGAGCAGCGTCAAGGGCAGCCGTCGCGAACGGGACTGGAATCAGGCCAGGCCATGCGCCTTGAACCAGGCCAGGCAGCGCTTCCAGCCGTCATCGGCCGCCGCCTTGCGGTAGCTCGGGCGGTAGTCGGCGTTGAAGCCGTGCGGCGCTTCGGGGTAGACCACGATTTCGCTCGCGCGTGCGGCCGCGCTGCCAGTGGCGAGCGCCTGTTTCATGCGTTCGACCGAGTCCAGCGGGATACCGGGATCGTTGCCGCCATAGAGGCCGAGCACCGGCGCCTTCAACTCGGCGACCAGGCCCAACGGCTGCAGCGGCTGCAAGTCCGGCCCGCCCTCCAGGCGGCCGTACCAAGCCACACCGGCCTTGATCTTCGGGCTGTGCGCCGCATACAGCCAGACGATGCGCCCGCCCCAACAGAAGCCCGTAATGCCCACACGAGAGGTGTCGGCACCTTGCGTCGCGGCCCACGCCACGGTGGCGTCCAGGTCGCCCATCACCTGGGCGTCGGGAACCTTCGAGATCACCTCTTTGACGAGCTTGGCGACCTCGCCGTAGCTGCCCGCGTCGCCCTGGCGCACAAACAGCTCGGGTGCTACCGCGTAGTAGCCGGCGTGGGCAAAACGGCGCGCCACGTCCGCGATGTGTTGGTGCACGCCGAAGATCTCGCTCGTCACCAACACCAGCGGCAGCCCGGTCTTGCCTTTCGGAGCGGCGCGATAGGCCGGCATCTTGAAGTCACCCACCGGCACCATGACTTCGCCGACATCCAGTCCGTCGCTGGCGGTGTTGACCACGGTTTGCGCCATCACCGGCAGCACCGCGGCGGCGAAGCTGCTGCCGAGCGCGGTGCGCACGAAGCTGCGGCGATCGAAGCCACCGGTCGCGGGCACCAGGGTGTCGAAGTCTTCTTGCAGCATGTGGGTCTCCCGGCTGGTGATGGACGATTGTAGGAAGCGCGATGAACTCGCTCAGAACCCACGGTTAGCATCGCGCGCATGAAATCAAGCCTGAACCCGGGTGGCCCGTTGGCCGCGGTCGACATGGGTTCGAACAGCTTCCGCCTCGAGATCGGGCAACTGCTGCACGGCCGCTACCGACGCATCGATTATTTGAAGGAAATGGTGCGCCTGGGCGCCGGGCTCGACGCGCAGGGCTTGCTGGTGGATGAAGCGGCCGAACGGGGACTGGCATGCCTGCGGCGTTTCGCGACGCGGCTGGCGGCATTCGAGCCCGGCCAGGTGCGCGCGGTCGCCACCCAAACCCTGCGCGAGGCCCGCAACCGAAACGCTTTCTTGCTGCGTGCACAAGATGCGCTGGGTTTTCCGATCGAGATCATCTCCGGCCGTGAGGAAGCGCGCCTGATCTACGCCGGCGTGGCGCATCTGCAGCCGAGTGAGGAAACGCGGCTGGTGGTCGACATCGGCGGGCGCAGCACCGAGATGATTCTCGGCACGGGTGCCGTGCCGTTGGTGGCCGAATCCTTCGGCGTCGGCTGCGTCAGCCTGTCGCAGCGCTTCTTCGAAGACGGGCGCATCACGGAGGCCGGCTTTCGCGACGCCCAGGTGGCTGCCGGTGCCGAACTCGAAGAGGCGTTGGAGCCGTTCGCGCGTCGTCACTGGAGCCAGGCGCTGGGCTCTTCGGGCACCGCCGGTGCGGTTGCCGGAGTGCTGCAGGCGGCGGGCCGCATGGACGGTCGAAATGAGGGCCGCAATGAGGGCGCCATCACCCCCGATGGTCTGCGCTGGTGCATCGAAGCCTGCCTGAAGGCCGGCCGTGCCGACCGCATCGATCTGCCCGGCCTCAAACCCGAGCGGCGGGCGGTGTTTCCCGGTGGCCTGGCGATCCTGTACACGCTGGCCACCCACTTCCAGATCGACACCCTGTGGGCCGCCAAGGGCGCACTGCGTCAGGGCGTCTTGGTCGACCTGCACGACCGGCTGGCAGTCTTGCGCGGTGACCCAACGAACGACGTGCGCGACGAATCGGTACGGGCATTACAAAAGCGCTTCGATGTCGACACCGCGCAGGCCCGCCGCGTGACCGGGGTAGCGCTGGCCTTGTTCGACGCTGCCTTTCCAGCGAAGGCGCCTGACATCGAATCCGAAGCGCGGCGTGAACTGGCGTGGGCTTGCGCGCTGCACGAATGCGGTCTGATGGTGTCGCACCACGACCACCACCGCCACAGCGCCTACCTGATGTCGAACGCCGACCTGCCGGGTTTCTCACAAAGCCAGCAGCGCCGCATTGGCGAGCTGTTGCTGGGCCAGCGCGGCGGCTTGCGCAAGATCGAGGTGGCGCTGACCACGGAATCGTTCGCGTGGCAGGTGCTGTGCCTGCGGCTGGCGGCATTGATATGCCATGCCCGCGGCGCGGCCGACACCAAGATGTTGAGTCTGACGGCGAAGGGCCGCGATGCCACGCTCGGCTACAGCGCCAGCTGGGTCGAAGCCCATCCCCGCACCGCTTACCTGCTGACGGAGGAAGCGGCCACCTGGGCCCGCAGCGGACCGCTGAAGCTGCTGCTGCCCAAGTCCCGAGACTCGAAGGAAGTCGCCTGATGGGTCGAGCGGGCAAGTAGCCCGCTCGTTTACGGGGCCCGTTGACGGGTCCCGCTGCCGCAGCGCTCAGACCAGTTCGGGCGAGACCGCTGCGTGCAGCACCACCTGCAGCACGCCTTCGCGTTCCCGGCTGCGCAACCACCAGAGGCCCGCCTTGCGCACGGGCCAGAGCGTGGGCTCGCCGGTCAGCAGGTAAGCCGCCGCCAGGCCCAGCGTGGGTTGGTGGCCGACCACCAGCACGGGCTCGCGCGCATCGGGCCAGCGTGCCGCGTGCAGCAACGCTTCCGCGCCACAGTCCGGTGCCAGTTCGGCCACGGTCTTGAACTTGCGTTCCAGCGCCGCTGCGGTTTGCTGACAGCGCCGCGCCGGGCTCACGAGCACCCGCGCGCTCGCCGGCAGTTGCCGGTTCAGCCAGCGCGCCACGCGCTGTGCCTGGCGCTCACCTTTTGACGTCAGCGCGCGTTCCAGGTCGTGCTGCAACGTGGCGTCATCGTGTGCGTCGGCGTGGCGCCACAGGATCAGGTCCATCGCGAGCGATCTTTCATGAATAGAGGCGCATCAACGCTTGCTGCGCGCTGAGGCCGGACTCGACCACGCGCTGGTACTCGCCACTGCCCTTCAATTCCCAACTGTCGGCTTCGTCGCAGAGGTAGGGCACCAGGCATTCGTCGATCACGCGCTGGCGCAGCGCCGCGTCACGCACCGGCCAGGCCAGTTCGACCCTGCCGAACATGTTGCGGCTCATCCAGTCGGCGCTGCTGAGGTAGAGCACCTCGTCGTCCGTGTCCGCGCCCCAGCGGAAATACACGATCCGCGAATGCTCCAGGAAGCGCCCCACTACCGAGCGCACGCGGATGTTGTCGGTCTGCCCGGGCACGCCAGGGGCCAGCATGCAAGCCCCCCGCACGATCAGGTCGACCCGGGCACCGGCGCGCCCGCAGGCTGCCAACGCCTGAATCAGCGGCGGGTCGGTCAGTGCGTTGATCTTGACCACGACGCGCGCCGGCGCGCCGGCGCGGGCGGCCTCGGTCACCTGCTCCATGTGCTTCAACAGCCGCTTGTGCAACCCGAACGGCGCGGTCAGCAAATGACGCGGTGGCTTGATGCGGGCCTGACTGGCGAGCTGCAGAAAAACCGCGTCGGCATCGGCCGTCAACCCGGGGTCGGCGGTGAGGTAGCCGATATCGGTGTACAGCCTCGAGGTCTTGGCGTTGTAGTTGCCGGTAGACAGATGGCCGTAACGTCGCAGCCGGGCACCTTCGCTGCGCGTAACGAGCAGCATCTTGGCGTGGGTCTTCAAACCGACGATGCCGTAAACCACCTGCGCACCCACGGCTTCCAGTTGCTCGGCCCAGTTGATGTTGGCCTCTTCGTCGAAGCGCGCCTTCAGCTCCAGCACCACCAGCACTTCCTTGCCGCGGCGCACGGCCTCGATCAGCAAGTCCATCATCACACTGAGCGTGCCGGTGCGGTAGATGGTCTGTTTGATGGCCAGCACATCGGGGTCGAGCACCGCTTCGCGCAGGAACTGCACCACCGGATCGAAACTCTGGAAGGGGTGGTGCAGCAGCACGTCGGCTTGGCGCAGCCGGGCGAAGATCGAATCGGTGCGCGGCAGGCTCAGCGCAGGCCAGGCCGGCTCGAACGGCGGAAAGCGCAGCGCGTCGGCGTCGGCCTGGTCGATCAACTGGTTCAGCCGCACCAGGTTGACCGGGCCATTCACGCGGTACAGCGCAACTTCCGGCAAATCGAATTCCAGCAGCAGCAGTTGGTACAGCTCCGGAGGGCAGCTCTTGACGACCTCGAGCCGGATGGCGCGACCGAAGTGCCGCGTCTTCAGCCCGCTGCGCAGCGCCTGCCTCAGATTGGTGGCGTTGTCGTCGTCGACTTCGAGCGCCGAATCCCGGGTCACGCGGAACTGCGAGAAGTGTTCCACCGAGCGGCCCGGAAACAGCTCGCCCAGATGGGCCCGGATCACGCTGGTCAGCAGCACGAAGCCCTGCCGCCCAGGGCACAGTTCGGCCGGCAGGCGGATCACCCGCGGCAGCACCCGCGGCACCTTGACGATGGCGATGCGGTTTTCGCGACCGAATGCGTCACGCCCGTCGAGCCGAGCAATGAAATTCAGCGACTTGTTGGCCACCAGCGGGAAGGGATGTGAAGGATCCAGGCTGACCGGCACCAGCAGCGGGCGCACCTGCGTCTGGAAGAAGTGTTCGACCCAATGACGCTGCGCCTTGCTGCGTTCGGCGTGGTTCAGCACCACGATGCCTTCGCGCTGCAACGCTGGCATGACGCCGTCGTTGAGCAGCGCGTACTGATCGTCGATCAACGCGTGCGCAGCCTGGGTGACGGCCGCCAGTTGAGAACGCGTTACGCCAGAGCCGAGCTTGCGCGTGGCTTCGACCATGTCGGCCAGCCGCACCTCGAAAAATTCGTCCAGATTCGACGAGACGATGGTGATGTAGCGCAGACGCTCCAGCAACGGCACGTCCGAGCGTTGGGCCTGGGCCAGCACCCGACGATTGAACTGCAGCACCGAATGTTCGCGGTCCAGCAGGCGGAGTTCGTTGGCGGGCGCCATCGACTCGGCGACGGCGAAGGCGGCGGCTGGTGCGGCGTCGGTCATTGCGAGAGTTTAAGAAGCTGGTAAGTCAGCAGCATGTCAGCGGCGTGACATCAGGGGCTCAGCAGGTTGCCGCTGCGCACCAGCGTGCTGCCGGCGACTTTCGCGAGCACCTGGCCGGGGGTGGCCCAACGCGTGGCGCTGCGGGCATAGAGCACACCCGCCGACTGCGTCAGCAAAGGCCGCACACTGCCGTCGTCGACATCGACCACCTCGGCCACGAGCGTGCCGGCTGCGAGCATTTCGCCCGGCTCGCGGTGAAACACCACGACACCGGCGCGGTCGGACTTGAGCGACTCCGACGCCGCCAACGGCGTGGCTTCGCAGCACATCGGCAGCGCCGCAACCGGCTTACCCGCCACCACGCCACGCCGACGCAAGAACTCGATGATCGCCGCCGCATCGCGCTGCGCCAGCGCGTGCGAGGTGTCGGTCTGGCCTCGCAGCTCGACGGTAGTGCTGAAGCAGGCCAGCGGCAGCGGCTGCGCCGGGAAGGCTTGCTGCAGCGCCAGCCACGGCCGGCTGCAGGCTTCGTCGAAGGGAGAGTCACCCGACACGTTCGCCAGCAAGATCGCGCGTGCGCCGAGCAGCGCACCCAGTTCCATACACAAGGCGTGCTGCGGCGTCAGGCCGTACAGGTGCAACACCGCTTCGCCATCGCAGTGCAGGTCGAGCACGATGTCGGCGTCGACCGCCTGTCGCAGCAGGTGCCGCTTCAAGTCTTCTGCCGGGGTGCTCACCACCAGCGCTGCCACGGCGCTGCGCAGCGCCTGGCGCACGATGCGCACGTTATCGGCCGGGTCGGCGCCGAGTCGGCCGTTGAGCGCCGTCACCGCCGCAGCCCCCAGGTCGGCGAAGCGGCGGTTGAAGTTGACGCCGTCCTTCAAATCGAAGCGGCCGTGATGCTGTCCGTACAGATGCTGCGCCAGACCGATCGGGTTGGCATAAGGCAGCAACACCACTTGGCCGATGAGCTGCCCCGCAGCATCCAGCGCTTCGAGCTGACTCCGCAGGTGGTGTGCAACCAGCATCGCCGGTATTTCGTCGGCATGCAGCGCCGCCTGGATCGCGGCTTTGGGACCCGCGCCGGCGTGGCCGAACCGCAGAACCCGCAGACTCGGCTGCTGGCCGGGCGTCGCCCCGATCAATTCGATGCGGTCGGTCTGCATGCAGCGCCTGGCTCAGACCGCCATCAGATGCGTCCGGTAGTGGATCAGCTCGTCGATCGACTCGTGAATGTCGGCCAGCGCGGTGTGGGCCTGCGCCTTCTTGAAGCTGTCCATCACCGCCGGCTTCCAGCGCCGCGCCAATTCCTTCAGCGTGCTGACGTCCAGGTTGCGGTAGTGGAAGAAGGCTTCCAGCAGGGGCATGCCGCGCGCCATGAAGCGGCGGTCCTGGCAGATACTGTTGCCACACATGGGACTCTTTCCCTTGGCCACATAGGGCCGCAAGAAATCGAGCACCTGCTGTTCGGCAGCGGCTTCGTCGATAGTGGAAGCGCGCACGCGTTCAGTCAGCCCGCTCTTGCCATGGGTGCCGCGGTTCCAGGCGTCCATGCCTTCGAGCACGGCGTCGCTCTGGTGCAGTGCGAACACCGGGCCTTCGATGCGCACGCTCAAGTGAGGGTCCGTCACCACCACGGCGATCTCGATGATGCGGTCGGTTTCCGGCGCCAGGCCGGTCATCTCCAGGTCGATCCAGATCAGGTTCTGGTCGCCAGCGGCAAGGGTAGCTACGGTCATGGTCGGCTGGGCAGGGTCAGAGGCGTTGCCAAAGGCGCCGATTCTCGCCCAAGCCTAAACTTCGCCGCCATGCAAGCCTCATTCGTCACCGCCGCCTTCGTTGCGGCTTTGCTGCTTTCACTGGCCACCAAATTCTGGCTCGCCACCCGCCAGATGCGCTTCGTGGCCGCACATCGCAACCAGGTACCGGCGCCCTTTGCCGCCACCGTCAGCGCCGAGGCCCACCGCCGCGCCGCCGACTACACCTTGGCCAAGAGCCGCTTCGGCCTGTACGGCAGCGCTTTCGCGAGCGCCGTGCTGCTGGGCTGGACGCTGCTGGGCGGGCTCGACGCATTGAACCAGTGGCTGCACCATGCCGTGCAGCCGGGGTGGGGCGACATGACCTACCAGTTGACGCTGCTGGTGGCCTTCACGGTCATCGGGTCGCTGATCGAGCTGCCGCTGGACTGGTACGGCACTTTTCGCATCGAACAACACTTCGGCTTCAACCGCACCACGGTCAAGCTGTGGCTGACTGACATGGCCAAGGGTACCGCTGTCGGTGCACTCGTCGGGTTGCCACTGGCGGCGCTGATCCTGTGGATCATGGGCGCCTCGGGCGGCTTGTGGTGGCTCTGGGCCTGGTTCGCCTGGGTCGCATTCAACCTCGTGATGCTGCTGCTTTACCCCACCGTGATCGCGCCGCTGTTCAACAAGTTCGAACCGCTGGCCGACGTCGAATTGAAGACCCGCGTGCAAGCCCTGATGCAGCGCTGCGGCTTCGCTGCCAAGGGGCTGTTCGTGATGGACGGCAGCCGCCGTTCGGCCCATGCCAACGCCTATTTCACGGGCCTGGGCGCCTCCAAGCGCGTGGTGTTCTTCGACACGTTGCTGCAGCGGCTGAGCCCGGGCGAAGTCGAAGCCGTACTGGCCCACGAATTGGGACACTTCAAGCATCGCCATGTGATCCAGCGCATGGTCATCATCTTCGGTCTGAGCCTGGCCGGTCTGGCGTTGCTGGGCTGGCTGGCGGGCAATCCGGCGTTCTATGTCGGCCTGGGCGTTAGCCCCAATCTGTCGACGCCGAACAATGCGCTGGCGTTGTTGCTGTTCATGTTGGCGCTGCCGTCCTTCACATTCTTCTTCTCGCCGCTGGCGGCCTGGTCGTCGCGCCGCCATGAATTCCAGGCCGACGCCTATGCCTGTGCCCAGACGAACGGCCGCGATCTGGCCAGTGCGCTGCTGAAGCTGCACGAAGACAACGCCGCCACGTTGACACCCGACCCGCTGTATGTGCGTTTCTACTATTCGCACCCACCCACCTCGGAGCGTCTTGCGGCGCTGCCCCGAACTTGAACGCCGACCATAGAACACTGAGCACATCATGACCGAACTCGCACGGCAGCACTGCAAGCCGCAGGAAGGCAAGTCGCCCATGGGCGACGCCGATGTCCACGCCCATCTGGCGCCGATGAAGGGCTGGACACTGGTCGACGGTGCGATCCAGAAGCGCTTCGCCTTCAAGGACTATCACCAGACGATCGGCTTCGTCAACGCATCGGCCTGGATCGCCAACGCCGAAAATCACCACCCCGACCTGGCAGTGGCCTACGACCACTGCGTGGTGCGCTTGAACACCCATTCGGTGAAAGGCATCTCGGTCAACGACTTCATCTGCGCAGCCAAGCTCGACGCCCTGATCGCTTGATGGATGGTTTGACGGACGATCTGCACGACGGCTTGGTCGTGGCCGCACACGGCCGCCATGTGATGGTTGAAACGCCGACCCGAGAGCGCGTGCTGTGCCTGCTGCGCGGCAAGGGCCGCAACGCGCCTGATCTGGTCGTCGGCGACCATGTGCACTGGCGCACCGCCGGTGACGCCGGCGTGGTCGAAGCGCTGCAGCCGCGTCGCAACCTGCTGTTTCGCCAGGACGACTGGCGCACCAAGTCCTTCGCCGCCAATCTGGATCTGATGTTGCTGCTGGTGGCAGCGGAGCCGGTGTTCAGCGAATCGCAGTTGGCACGCGCCCTGATCGCTGCACGCCAGGCCGACATTCCGGCGCTGGTCGGCTTCAACAAAACCGACCTGCCGAGCGCGGCGCTGGCACGCGAACGACTGGCACCGTACCGGGCGATGGGGGTCGACGTGGTCGAGATGGCAGTCAAGCAAGCCCCCGAGGCCGCCAAGGCTGCGCTGCAGCCCTGGCTGGCCGGACGCACCACGCTGGTTCTGGGCCCGAGCGGCATGGGCAAGAGCACGCTGATCAACCTGCTGATCCCGAGCGCTGCGGCGCAGGTCGGCGAGATCTCGCAAGCACTCGGCACCGGGCGCCACACCACCACCAGCAGCACTTGGTATTGGCTGGACGATGCGCACAACGGCGCGCTGATCGATTCCCCGGGCTTCCAGGAGTTCGGGCTGCGCCAGATCGCGCCCGAACAGCTGGCCACGCTGATGGCGGACTACAACGCCGCGCTCGGCCACTGTCGCTTTCACAACTGCAGCCACCGTCACGAGCCGGGCTGCGGCGTGCGCGAAGCCATCGCAAGAGGCGAGATCAGTCCGTCGCGTCAGCGTATCTACGAAGAACTCTGGGGCGAGCTGTCACAGCAGCGCTGGTGATCACCCGAGAAGGTTGGCCAACGACAGCAGCGCCACCAAGAAGAGCCACAGCACCATCGACCGCCACACCAACCCAACGACGGTCTGCAGATGGCCCGGCTGCGGCGGCACGCCCGAAGTCGATCCCTGCGCATCGGCAATGCCGGCCTCGCTGCCGACGCTGAAAGTCTTGGACCGATCCGGGGTCACACCGGGTGCCGCAGCGCCGCCGAGTTGCACCCCCACCGCGCCTGCAGCGGCGGCCAGGATGATGCCTTCGCTCTGGTACTGCCACAGCCCCGAGTCACGGCGCCAACTGCTGATGGCTTCCTCGAAATTGCCAACCACCGCGAAGCCGAATGCCGTCAGGCGCGCGGGCAGGTGGTCGATGATCGCAAACAACCGTCGCGACAACGAACGCAGCCCATCGTTGGTTGGCTGGTCGATCGCAAACTGCCGGTATCCCCAATAGCGCACACAGAACTCGGACAGGCGGTACAGCACCGCTCCGGTCGGCCCCAGGCCCACCGCTGACAGCAACACGAACCAGAAGAACACACCGAACACATGGCGGTGCGCCGCCAGCAGCGCATGTTCGATCACGTGGCGCAGCACTTCGGTGCGCGGCAACTCACTCGCGTCCAGGTGGCGCCATTCGGCCAACAGACTGCGCGCGGTGTCTTCGTCGCCACGGTCGATTGCGTCGCGGATGTCGGTGAAATAGTGGCTGAACTGGCGAAAGCCGAGCGTCAGATACAGCACCGCCACATTGAGCAGCAGCGCCAGTGCCGCGCTGTAGCGCGCCACCGCGACGAACAAGGCGCCGACCAACAATGTGGGTCCCAGTACCGCAACGCTCCAAACCACCCAACTGTGGTGAGCTCGGCCCGCGTCGAAGTTGCGCCCGGTCCAGCCGACCCACGACATCACCGTTTCGTGAACCCAATTGTCGCGCGGCAGCGGCTTCAATTGCTCGATCAGCAAGGCCAGGAGTACCGCAAAAAAGCTCATCGCCCGAGATCATAGGGGCACCGGCGGGGTGCTCGGCCCGCGAGCCGGCTAGTCGTGCAACAGCTTGTACAGATTGCGCAGCATGGCGGCTGTGGCGCCCCAGATGAAGTGCTCGCGGATGGCGCCGTCGGCTTGCAGTTCCGGCCAGGGCATCGACAGGAACTGGCGTTGCACGCCTTGCACCTGCAGCGCATGGCGGCGGTGGTTTGCCGGGTTCATCAGCCAGGACAGCGGCACTTCGAACGCAGCGCTGACTTCGGAAGGGTCCAAGGTCAGCGCCAGCGGTGGCTGCACCAGCGCGACGACGGGTGTGACGACGAAGTGCGTGACGGTCGTGTACGTCGGCAGCAGACCGATGACTTCGACCTGCGACCGCGCCAGACCGATTTCTTCCTCGGCTTCACGCAACGCGGTCGCAGCCGGGCTGCCGTCCTCCGCTTCGCGGCGGCCACCCGGAAAGCTCACCTGCCCTGCATGGTCGCGGAGTGCGGCCGCCCGGTGAGTCAGCAGCACGCGCAACCCGGCGGGGTGTTCGACCAGTCCGACCAGCACCGCAGCGTCGGCCGGCGCGCGGCGCCCGGCACCTACACCGCCGTCGCCCGAAAACTCAGGCAACCAGCCGTCCATGCGGGTGAAGCGATCGCGCAAGACCAACGTGGTCAGCGCGGCGGCCGGCACTGCCGGCAAGTGTGCATCGTTGCCGAGCACCGGAAAGGCGCTCGGGTCGACGATCAGCGGAAGTTGCGGCGGTGCCGCAATCCTGGCTTTGCTTATGCCAGCTTCTCTTTGATCCGGGCCGACTTGCCGCTGCGCTGACGCAGGTAGTACAGCTTGGCGCGGCGCACGTCACCGCGGCGTTTGACCTCGACGCTGGCAATCAGCGGGCTGTAGGTCTGAAAGGTGCGCTCGACGCCCTCGCCACTTGAGATCTTGCGAACAATGAAGCTGCTGTTCAGGCCGCGATTGCGCTTGGCGATGACAACGCCCTCGTAGGCTTGCACCCGCTTGCGGGTGCCTTCGACGACGTTGACGCTGACGATCACCGTGTCGCCAGGGGCGAAAGGCGGAATGGTGCGGTTGAGACGGGTAATCTCTTCCTGCTCCAGGGTGGCGATGAGGTTCAAAACAGTTCTCCGTGCGATCTTGCGGCGGGGGGATTGTTGTATGGGCAAGCGGGCCGTTTAGGCGCAGCTTGCGTGAGCCCGGCAGAGGATCGAAAAGCTCATGACTATAACCCGAGTCCCAGGAGCCTTTGCTCGTCATCGGCGTTGAGTCGGCCAGCGGCGCGTGCGGCCGCGATCAGGTCGGGGCGACGCCGAGCCGTGAGCGCCAACGCCTGATGGCGCCGCCAGCGTGCGATCAGGCCGTGGTGGCCCGACAGCAGTTCAGGTGGCACCGCAACCGCCCTACCGTCGATCTGCAGCCGTTCAGGACGGCTGTAGTGCGGTCCTTCCAGTAGACCA
>JALYUN010000079.1 GCA_030853725.1 Pseudomonadota bacterium
GCTCAGGGCCATGCGCTCGACGTCGGCGCTGGCGCGGCGGCGGTTCGGTATCCCGCGGCTGCACCGCGGCAATCAAGGCCTTGATCGGATCAAGGTCAAGCGAATCGGACGGGGTGAGGTGCGAACACGGTCGCCGTCACTACGCATTGAGAGGACTCGAATATGATGAGCAACACAATGGGCGACTTCGGTATGGGCGGGATGATGGGCGGGATGGCGATCGGCTGGCTACTCGGCATCGTGGTGCTCATCCTCGCCGTGTTTGCCCTGATCAAGTATCTTCGCTCGAAGTGATGGACGCTCCATAAGGAGCCCGCCAGCTACCGCGTCATCGGTCAAGCGGCGTTCAGATCACGTCGTCGCAGGCGCAGGGCGTTGCTGACCACCGACACCGAGCTCAGGCTCATCGCCAGCGCGGCGATCATCGGAGAAAGCAACCAGCCGGTGAAAACGTACAGGACCCCTGCGGCCAGTGGGATGCCGAGGGCGTTGTAGACGAAGGCGAACGCCAGGTTCTGCTTCATGTTGGCCACCGTCGCCATCGACAGTTCCCGCGCGATCGCGATGCCGCGCAGATCGCCCTTGACCAGTGTGAGCTGGGCACTGTTCATCGCCACATCGGTGCCGGTGCCCATGGCGATGCCGACATCGGCCCTGGCCAGCGCCGGCGCATCGTTGATGCCGTCGCCCGCCATCGCCACGATGCGGCCTTCGGCCTGCAGCTTCTCGACGAGCTTCAGCTTGTCGGCCGGCTTGACCTCGCCATGCACTTCGTCGATGCCCAGACGCTTGCCGACCGCCGTGGCAGTCGTCAGGCCGTCTCCGGTGGCCATCACCACGCGCAGACCGGCATCGCGCAGCGCCTTCAGTGCATCGGAGGTCGTGGCCTTGATGGGGTCGGACACGGCAAGCAGTCCCGCAAGCTTGCCGTCGACTGCCAGATGCATCACGCTGGCGCCCTGGCCGCGCAGTTCCTCGGCTTTGCTCTTCAGAGTGTCGACCGGTACGCCGAGCTGATCCATCAGCGCCGTGTTGCCCAGTGCCAGCGACTTGCCGTCGACCGTGCCGCGCACGCCGATGCCCGATTCGGAATCGAAGGCTTCCGGCTTCGACAGCTTCATGCCTTGTTCTTTCGCTGCCGCGACGATGGCCGCCGCCAGCGGGTGCTCGCTGCCCTGGTCCAGGCTGGCCGCTAGGCGCAGCACCTCTTCATCCTTGAAGTCCTTCGTCGCCACAGCGCGCTCGAAGGTCGGTCGTCCCTCGGTGAGCGTGCCGGTCTTGTCCACGATCAAGATATCGACCTTGCGCAGGTTCTCGATCGCCGCGGCGTCGCGGAACAGCACGCCGTTGGTCGCGCCCTTGCCGGTGGCGACCATGATCGACATCGGCGTGGCCAGACCCAGCGCGCAGGGGCACGCGACGATCAGCACCGACACTGCATTGATCAGCCCGAAGACCCAACTCGGCTCAGGACCGAAGAAGCCCCAGGCAAAGAAGGTGAGTGCCGCTATGGACACCACTGTGACGACGAAGTAGCCCGCGACGACGTCGGCCATGCGCTGCATCGGCGCGCGCGAGCGCTGGGCCTGCGCCACCATCTGGACGATCTGCGACAGCACGGTGGCCGAGCCGACATGCTCGGAGCGCATCACCAGCGCGCCGCTGGTGTTCATCGTGGCGCCGATCAACTTGTCGCCGGCCCGCTTGGTCACCGGCAGCGGCTCGCCGGTCAGCATCGACTCGTCGAGCGCGCTGCTGCCTTCGACCACCACGCCGTCGACCGGCACCTTCTCGCCGGGGCGAACGCGCAACTGGTCGCCTTCGTGGACGTGCGACAGCGGCACGTCTTCCTCGCTGCCATCGGCATTGATGCGCCGCGCGGTCTTGGGCGCCAAGCCGAGCAGCGACTTGATCGCCGCCGAGGTCTGCGAGCGCGCCTTCAACTCCAAGATCTGGCCGAACAGGGTCAGCGAGATGATCGCGGCCGCGGCCTCGAAGTAGACCGACACGCGCCCGTCGATCACGAAGGTGGCCGGGAAGATCTGCGGCGCCACGGTGGCGACGACGCTGTAGATGAAAGCCACGCCGGTGCCCAGGCCGATCAAGGTCCACATGTTGGGACTGCGGTTGATCACCGATTGCGCACCGCGCTTGTAGAAGGGCCAGCCGGCCCACAGCGCGACAGGCAGGGTCAACGCGAATTCGACCCAGTTCTGGCCCACGCTGCCGAACAGATCCCTGAATATCGAAAAACCATGGCCGGCCATGGCCAGGACCACGACCACCACGGTGAAGGGCAAGGTCCACCAGAAGCGGCGCTTGAAATCTGTGAGTTCCGGGTTCTCGCCCTCGTCCAGCGCAGGCAGCACCGGTTCGAGTGTCATGCCGCATTTAGGGCAGTCGCCCGGGTGGTCCTGGCGGATTTCGGGGTGCATCGGGCAGGTGTAGAGGGTGCCCGGCTCCGCACCTTGCGGTGGCGATGGCGCTGCCGCTGCCGCTTCCGCCGCCGCTTCCTTCGGTTGCGTGTACTGCCCGGGCGCTGCCTCGAACTTCGACTGGCACTTGGCGCTGCAGAAGTAGAAGGCGCGGCCTTCGTGCTCCAGGTGGTGCTGGGATGCCGTCGTCACGGTCATCCCGCAGACGGGGTCCTTCAAGGCGTCGCCCGTGACGGACGCAGCGCCGCTGGGGTCGTGGCTCGCGTGCTCATCCTGGCTGTGTTTGGAAGGCATGTCCATGGCGTCACTCCTTGTGGGTTGTTCGTCGCTGTTCGGTGAATTGAACATAGACCTTGCCTTCATGGGAAGGTCAAGTCGAAGCGGCAATCCCGCACTCGTTGATGGCGGCGAGCCCTCTTACCGCACGGTGGTGATCCATGCTGTGAGCGCCAGTCCGGCGACGAAAGTGGCGATCGACAGCAGCATCATCCCGAGAAGCGCGGTCCTTGACACAGCAGGAGCCGACATGCCGGAACCCGCCGCCTTCTTCGGCTCGGCCGGACGCGAATGCCCAGGATGCGAGCCGCTCGCATCGAGGTTCGTCGGTTCCGCTGCCGCCGCGGGCTGCACGGTCGTCATTCCGTGCTTCAGGTGACGCGCAACCAGCCACCAGTTCATCGGGAACGCGACGCTGAATCCCGCCAGCAAAGCCATCGACATGCGGAACCAGAATTCCGCATGCTGCGGGTCGCTCGACGCGTCGACGTGGCGAGCCATCAGCGCCGCCACCGGGACCATGCCCGCCATCAGCACGTTCATCGAAAGGAATTCCGGAATGAACGTCGTCTTCAGCGATCTTCCGTAAGAGCCTGCCATGTCGCGCATGAACAGGGCTTGAAAGACAGTCCAACCGAAGAGGAAGCCGAGGGCGTACTCCAGCGCGATTTCGGCAAAACCTGCCAGATGGAAATAGCGCGCCAACACCGCCCCGACCAGAATTCCCACGCCGTCGCCGGCGACGCAATGCATCGTGGACCCGAGTACCTGACGCCAACGAACGGCGACATAGCGCTCGTGCAGTCCCGGCAGCGGCTCGCGGCAACCCAGCACGTAGAGAAACGCGCCGATCGGCCCCGTGTACGCCGTGAGCAACACAAAGCCCCATTTCATGACCGTGGACTCTGGCGTCGCACGAATATCGACCGCGACAAAGGCAAGCGAGGCTGCGGCCAGCACGAACCACAAAAGCATCACTCCATCCAGCACGCCGTCTTCCCGTGTGTCTCAACGCAGCCAGGCTGCGTAAGTGTGTCGGTCTGCCGCATAGCAGCCGCAAGCGGCGGCCTCGAGACCGCTGCGATCGAGCACCACGATCTCGCCGCGCTGGTACGCAACCAGTCCGACCTTCTGCAGCTTCCCGGCCGCCGTCGTCACACCGACCCGTCGCACCCCCAGCATGTAGGCCAGAAACTCGTGCGTCACGCGAAAGCTGTCGGAGTGCGATCGGTCTTGGCACATCAGCAGCCAGCGCGCCAGACGCGGGCCGATCTGGTGAAAGCGCAGGCAGGATGCCGAATGCGCGAGCTGCTCCATCAACACGTACACATAGCGACCCAGCGCCCGGCGCAGCGCCGCGCTGTTGCGCAACACGCGCTGCAGGGCGCTGGCGCTGACCTGCCAGGCGAAGCCCCCGCCCTGAACCAGCGCGTGCAGCGGGGAAGTCGACACGCCCAGCACGAAGTGCGCGCCGAGCATGCCTTCTGCGCCGATCATGCCGACCTCCACGCCGGGGCTACCCTCGATGCGCGTCACCAGCGAGATGAAGCCCTCGGTGGGAAAGTAGGCGTGCGGCATCGGCTTGTCGGGATCGGCCAATACGTTTGCCAATCCCAGCTCAACATGCTTGCAGACATCCAGAAGTGCCACCCTGTCTTTGCGCGGTAGCGATTCGATCAGGCGATTCTTTGCTTCGGCCAAGTCGAGCTCCTCTCCATCAATGCGTCATTGGGGGCTTCGCGTGTCACCGGTCGTGGCGGGTCCCTCTCCAGATGTCCGAGTCTGCCTCGGCAGGTCGACATTCGACTGTCTGCCAGCGCACATAGCGGCAGCGTGAGGCCGTCCAAGGCCGTGAATGGGAGACTTACTTCGAATTCGCGGCCCGGACGACAGGCTTCTCGCGTGATCGACGCGCGGTCTCCTTGAGTGCGCCGGACTCCAGGTACAGATGCAGGATCGACGGGTAGGGCACTTTGATGGCGCGCTCCAGGCGCTCGATGGCCTGCTCGACCTGGTCGAGATCGAGCTGCCGCGCAAACCGCAGCTTGGCGGTCAACAGCACGCTGTCCGGGCCCAGCCGCATGGTCAGCAGGTGCCCGACACTTTCGACCGCCGGGTCGGCCGCCAGGATCGCGCGCAACTGCTCCAGTTGGCCATGGTCCAGGCTGGCACCCACCAGCAAGCTGACGCTCTTGCGCGCCAGCAGTGCGGCCGCTGCGATCATCACCAGCCCGATCATCACCGAGGCCGCCGGATCCAGAGAAGGGTTCTGCAGCGCGTGGCTCAACCCAACACCCAACGCCGCGATCGCAATGCCTACCAGCGCCGCGGAGTTGATGACGAAGACGGTGTAGACCAGCACGTCCATGTCGCGCTGCGAAGCACGCCACAGGCTTTCGCCGGCCTGCCGATGGCGTTCGAGTTCCTGGTGCGACACGTGCCAGCTCCAGCCCTGAAACAGCGCGGCGACCCCGAGCACGATGTAGTTCCAGGTGGGGTCGGCGAGCACCGGCGTTCGGATCAGGCTGACGATGCCTTCGTAGACGGAAACACCGCCGCCGATCGAAAACACCGAAAGCGCCACGATCAGCGACCACACGTAGGAAGTCTTGCCGTAGCCGAAGGGGTGCCGTTCGTCCACGGCGCGGTGGCCGCGCCTGACGCCCACCAACAGCAGCAATTCGTTACCGGTGTCGACCAGCGAATGCACGCCCTCGGTCATCAAGGCCGAACTGCCGGTCAGTGCAGCGACCCCGAACTTGGCTACCGCGATGATCAGGTCACACGCGATCGCCACATAAAGCATCCGCCGGGAGCCCACCCCCGGCTCGGTACTCACTGCGTCAGCAGCGGCGTCTTGCGCAGGTAGTCGTCGCTGTTGAGTTGCTGAAGGACGAAAGCGGCCACATCGGCGCGCGCAACCTTGCCGACCGTGACGCCGTTCAAGTCGAGCAAGACGCGGTACGGGCCGGCGGCTTCGTCGTTGGTCAACTGGCCTGGGCGCACGATGATCCAGTCCCGGTCACTGTGGCGCAGCAGTTCTTCCTGCCGATCCTTGTCGGCGTAGATCGTGCGCAGCAGCGTCGGCTCGATCACGCGGTCGTAGAAGAAGCCGCCGTGGCCGCGGCTGTCGCCAGCGCCGATCCCGGTGATGCAGACGATTCTTCGTACAGCGTGTTTCTGCATGGCTTCCAGCAAGTGCCGCGTGCCGTCTGAGAACAGCGTGACATGCTTGAAGGTCACTCCCGTTCCCAGAGAGCAGATCACCGCGTCCTGCCCCGCCATCGCGTCACCTACATCCTGTGCCTTCAGGATGTCGCCCTGAACGCATCGCAGATGGGGATGGGACAGCGCGACTTTGGAAGGGTCCCGAACCAATGCGGTGATGTCATGCCCTTGAGCCAGACCTTGCTTCACGATGGCCGCACCGGTGGGGCCGGTCGCGCCGATCAGAAGAAACTTCATGGGTGCTCGCCTCTAGAGATGGAATGCTGCGGTGCTGTCGACACCGCGCGAAGCTGTGCCAGCAGCGACACCGCGAAAATTATGCCAAGCCCGCGGCGCTGTCGGTGCGGTAGGCAACATTCGAAGGCAATATCAGGCTGGCATGAAGCACTTGTTCGCTCGCGCACAGACAGCGTATTCCTTGCAGTGCATCATGTTCGAACCCGCACCCTGAATATGTCAGGGCTCCCCGCAGCAGCGTCGGCGCCATAGACCGCCGACGATCCTGGAGAAAACGATGAAGTCGTCCGACCCCGCCAAGACAACCAAGCTCAAGCAAAGACGTGCCGAGCCACTCGCCACGCCGACCGACCTGAAGGCCGGCGCCGCGCGGGATCTCGCCCCCGCCCTGAACGCGGTTCTGGCCGATGTGTTTGCCCTGTACCTGAAGACCAAGAACTTTCACTGGCACATGAGCGGCCCGCACTTTCGCGACTACCACCTGCTGCTGGACGAACAGGCCGATCAGCTCTTCGCCATGACCGATCCGATCGCCGAGCGCATTCGCAAGGTCGGTGGGCAGACGCTGCGATCGATCGGCCACATTGCCCGCACCCAGCGCGTGCTCGACAACGACGCCGACTATGTGGAGCCCTCTGACATGCTGGCCGAGTTGCGCGATGACAGCAAAGCGCTTGCGGCCAGCCTGCGCGAAGTCCACGACCTCTGTAACGACCATCGCGATATCGCCAGTGCCAGCCTGATCGAGGTCTGGATCGACGAAACCGAGCGCCGCACCTGGTTCCTGTTCGAATCGACGCGGCGCGGCGACAGCAGCGGCGCGTGACGGTGCAAGCCACTGCGGCGCCAAACCGCGCACGACGGTGACACCCGCAACCGCATGATCGCCCTGCTCGAAGCCCGGCGCGCCGGGCTGTTCGCCAAGCAGCAGTGGCTCACCAACATCGTCGCCGGCATCATCGTCGGCGTCGTCGCGTTGCCTTTGGCAATGGCGTTCGCCATCGCTTCGGGGGCGCGGCCCGAACAGGGCATCTACACCGCCATCATCGGCGGCGGGTTGGTGTCGGTGTTCGGCGGCAGCCGCGTGCAGATCGCCGGCCCGACGGGCGCGTTCATCGCCATCTTGTCGGGCATCACCGCGACTTACGGCATCGCCGGCTTGCAGGTGGCCACGCTGATGGCCGGCGTGATGCTCGTGCTGATGGGCATCGCGCGCCTGGGCGGGGTCATCAAGTTCATTCCCGCGCCGGTGATCGTCGGCTTCACCGCGGGGATCGGCGTGATCATCTTCGTCGGCCAATGGGGCTACTTCCTCGGCTTGCCGAAGGTCGGCGGTGGGCATTTCCACCAAAAACTGTGGCAGCTCATCCAGGTGATGCCGCAGATGAACTTGCCCACCGTCGGCTTGGCCGTGCTCAGTCTGCTGCTCGTTCTGTTCGGGCCACGCGTCAAGGGACTGACGCGCATTCCGGGGCCGCTGCTGGCGATGGTGGTCGCCACGCTGATCCAGGCCGTGCTGCATCTGCCCGGTGTGGCGACGCTCGGCAGCGCCTTCGGCGGCATTCCGATCGGCCTGCCGGCGTTTCGCCTGCCCGATCTTTCGGCCTCTCAGATGCTTGCGTTGATTGGCCCGGCGTTCACGATTGCGATGTTGGGCTCGATCGAATCGCTGCTCTCAGCGGTGGTGGCCGACGGCATGGCGGGAACCCGGCACAACTCCAACCAGGAGCTGATCGGCCAGGGCATCGCCAACATCGTCTCGCCGCTGTTCGGCGGGTTCGCGGCCACCGGCGCCATCGCTCGGACGGCGACCAACATTCGCAACGGTGCGACCAGCCCGTTGGCCGGCCTTTCACATGCCGCGACGCTGGTTGCGGTGCTGCTCTTCCTGGCGCCGCTCGCAGCGAGCATTCCGCTGGCCGCGCTTGCCGCGATCCTGTTCGTGGTGGCGTGGAACATGAGCGACGTGAAGCACTTCGGGCACATCCTGCAGCAAGCGCCGACCGCCGACCGGGTGATCCTGCTGATCACCTTCTTGCTGACGGTCTTCGCCGACTTGGTGGTGGCGGTCAACGTCGGCGTGATCCTGGCGATGTTGCAGTTCCTGCGCCGGATGTCGGAGTCGGTGGAAACGCAGCCGATCGACGCCCAAGATCTGCAGCAGGTGCTGCACAGGAACGGCCTCGCTGAGGTGCCGGCGGGGGTGATGATCTACGAGATCAGCGGGCCCATGTTCTTCGGCGCGGTCGAGAACTTCGAGCGTGCGCTGTTGCAGACCCACACCGACCCGAAAGTGTTGATCCTGCGCTTGCACGATGTGCCGTTCATGGACATCACGGGACTGCACACCCTTCAAGCAGTCATCGGCAAGTTGCGCCAACGGGGCGTGCGCGTGTTGCTATGCGAAGCGAACGCGAAGGTGCTGACCAAGTTGCGCAACGCCAAGGTCCTGGACGCGCTCGGCCCGGGTGACTATTGCGCCACCTTGGGCGCGGGGCTGGCGCGGGCAAGTGCAGCCGCCGCTGAAGCGCCGGCGCAGGACAGCAGGGGTTGATCCTTGCTGCCAGCGCTGTCTCAGACCACGGCGCCGAACCCTGCGCCCACTGCCGCCGTGATCGCCATCGCGATCGCCCCCCAAAGCGTGACCCGCCAGGCACCGACCCAGAGACTCGCGCCGCCCACTCGGGCTGCCACAGCACCTAGCAAGGCCAGAAAGACGAGCGAGCTGACTGCGATCCATGGCATCAGGGTTTGGCTGCTGGCCAACGTGGCGACGACCAATGGCAGCGCGGCGCCCACTGCGAAGCTCGCCGCTGAGGCCAGCGCCGCCTGAACGGGTTGCGCGCTCAGGTCTGCCGAGAAGCCGAGTTCGTCGCGGGCATGTGCGCCCAGCGCGTCGTGGGCCATCAACTGGTCGGCGACTTGCTTTGCCAGCGCGGAGTCGAGGCCGCGGCCGACGTAGATGGCCGCGAGTTCGCGGTGTTCGCCAGCAGGGTCTTGTGTCAACTCGCCGCGCTCGCGCGCCAAGTCGGCGTTCTCGGTATCGGCCTGGGAATGCACCGACACGTACTCGCCGGCCGCCATCGACAAAGCTCCGGCCACCAGCCCGGCAACCCCCGTCACCAGAATGTTGCTGTGGCTGGCGCTGGCCGCGGCCACGCCCAGCATCAGGCTGCCGGTCGAGACGATGCCGTCGTTGGCACCCAGCACCGCAGCCCGCAGCCATCCGATGCGCGACGCGCGGTGGCCTTCCGCGTGCCGCCTAGTCTTGCGGTTGGTCCGTCTCAAAGCGTTCTGCGCGGGGTCAGCCGGTGATCATCGGGTCGATCCTGGGTAGGGTGGGAGTCCACTTGCATTGCGCTTCAGGTCCTGCGGTCCACGGTGCAACTCGGAAGGTCCATGGTGAAAACACAGCCGACCCCGGGCAGATTTTTCACTGTCAGCGTACCCGCGTCCGATTCGACCGCCTGGCGGGCAATGGACAGACCCAGACCGAGGCCCGTCTTGTCGTCGCCCAATTGCAGGAACGGCACGAACATCTTTTCCTCATGGCCCGGCAACAGGCCGCCGCAGCTATCCTGCACTTCGATCAGGACGCGGTCGCCCGACCGGTGTGCGGAGAGTTTGATCGGTTCGTGGGCGTGGCTGAACTTGAAGGCATTGCTCAGAAGGTTGGCCAGCGCGCCGAACAGACGCTCGCGGTTTCCTTCGACGCGCAGGGTGGTGTCCACCGGTTCGACCACGAAACTGCTGGCGCGTGACTTGGCATCGAGCTCTGCCTGTGCCTGCGATTCTTGAATGAACGAGGCCAACGAAAAGATGCTTCGACTGTCGCCGGCGCTGCGCAGCTTGACGTCGGCGAGTGAGCCTTGTATGAGCGTGCGCATCGCCGCATGACTGCGCTTGAGGACGGCGCCGGTTGCGCCTACCAACGTCAGCCCTCCGGTTTCGAGCGCGCGAGTGGCCATGATCGCGGTTTGTAGGTAGTTGCGGAGTTCGTGGACCAGGAAGCCGAGTCGTTGGTTGGAATCGACTGAGTTCTGGTCGGCAATCATCGAATCGCGATGCAAGCTGAAAGAGGCAACCGCGTCTGCAATGGCGTTGTCCAGACAACGGTTCAACGTCCGGAACTCTTCGACGGCAAACGGGGCGTCGCGCTCGAAGGCCAGATCGGAAATCGATTGACACAGGTCACCGTAGTCGTGGACGACCTGGTCGACGGTGTAACCCAGATCCAGGAGCATCTTGCCG
>JALYUN010000210.1 GCA_030853725.1 Pseudomonadota bacterium
CCTATCTACAGCTCGAGCGCATGGCAGCGCTGATCAAGTCGAAGAACCCTGCACTCAACTTCCAGCCGGAGGCGGGCAACCCATTCGACAACATGACGCGTCTGCAGGGCAGCCAGACCACGCTCGCCTGGGGCCTGTCGCCACTGGTCATTGCGGCGTTCTCTGGCAAGCCGCCGTATGCCGCACCCCATATCGACGTTCGACTCGTCATGGCTGGCTTGGGTTACGTCGACACCTTGTTCTGTGTGCCGAGCGGCTCGCCGATCCGTTCTGTTCGCGAAATTTTCGAGAAGAAAATGCCGATTCGAATCGGCGCCGGGCGGCTGGGCACCCTCGACGAATGGGAACTGCAAAGAATCTTCCAGTTCTACAACACGACTTTTTCAGAGTTCCGGCGGCGCGGTGGAAGTTTCGTTTTCGGCTCCTTCCCCGATCTGCTCGGCAGGATTCGGGTAGGGGAACTCGATGCACTCATTTTCGACAGTTCGGTCCCCGCGACGAAGCGAGAGACGTTGGAGCATGGCCAGAAGCTACGAATCCTGCCGATGGACGACGACTTGCTGGCCGATCTCGAACAGTTCGGCATGTTCCGAACCATTGTCGAAGGGGGCAGCTATGGAGAACTCGTATCGAACGACATTGGCAGTCCTACTGCAGCAGCGGCCAATACGATCGTCACCAATGCGAAGGCTCCCGAGAACGTTGTTCACGACCTCGTCAAGGTCTTGTTAGACAACCTCGACGCTTTGCGAGCGCTGAGCCCGGCACTTGCACAGTTCGACCCGAACGATGCGACGGCGATCGGCGGCGTCCCCTTGCATCCCGGAGCCGAGCGGGCTTACAGAGAGGCCGGCTTGCTCAAATAAGTCGGGGCGGCTTCAAGTCCGTAGTGCAGGTGCCGTTGGGCGGGCACTGGCGGTTCAATGGGGCACACGCGTTTGGGCGTAACAGCTATGTAATGTGGCGATCACTTCCAGTCGAGTATCGAACACACCACCCCCAGCTCGACCTCACTCCACGAGAACGATCGGCTCGAGCGCATCGCCCTGCGGCAGAACGCGGCCGATGACCGCCGTGTGTGCGTAGCCGGCGCTGCGCAGTTCGGCGACACAGGCCTCAGCGGTGTCGGCCGGCACGCTGGCCAGCAGGCCGCCGGCGGTCTGCGGGTCGAACAGCAACGGATAGCACCTGTGCGCCACGAATTCAGCTTGGTTGCGCAGCGCGCGGCGCAGTCGCACGTTGGCCGGCTGCAGCGAGCTGACGATGCCCGCCAGCACACACTCCACCGCGCCGTCCAGCAGCGGCAGCGCCGACAAGCTCAGCTCGGCATCGACACCCGATGGCCGCGTCATTTCCACCAAGTGCCCGACCAGCCCGAAACCGGTCAGGTCGGTGCAAGCGGTAGCCCGGTGGCGGGTCAGGATCTGCGCACCCACGCGGTTCGACACCATCATCGATTGCAGCGCCGCGTCGATCCAGCGGCCCCTGGTCTTGAGCAAGTTGCGCGCCGCGAACAAGGTGCCGGTGCCGATCGGCTTGGTCAGCAGCAGCACGTCACCGCTGCGCATGCCGCCCTTGCGCATCAGGCCGGTCATGGCTTCGTCGATCAGTCCGTTGACAGCGAAGCCCAGCGCCAGTTCGCGGCCTTCGCCGGTGTGGCCGCCGACCAGGGCGCAGTTCGCGCCGTTCAGCATCTCGACCGCACCGGTCATCATCTGCAGCAGCAGGTCTTCTATCTTGGCTTCCAGCCCGGGCGGCACGGTGGCGATGGCGGTGGCCGACTGGGCCTCGCCGCCCATCGCGAAGATGTCGCCCAGCGCATGGTTGGCGGCGATTCGGCCGAACACGTACGGATCGTCGATGAACGCGCGGAAGAAGTCCACGGTGTGCACCAGCGCCTTGCCTGGCGGCACGCGCAGCACCGCAGCGTCGTCGGGTGCATGCAGGCCGATCAGCACGTCGTCGCGCGCCACCGGCACCAGTGCGCCGAGCGCGCGTGACAACACCGACGCGCCGACCT
>JALYUN010000108.1 GCA_030853725.1 Pseudomonadota bacterium
GGTTGCGCTGGCGCACAGATCGGGCGCGGCAAAGAGCCGGACAAAGCGCTCTGGCCCAGGCACTAAAAGCTGGATCAGCTGCGCAGGCCAACCCTGCCCGGTGTCCTGGGTATCACTGCCTTTCGCATCGGAATCAACATGAACTCATTTCGCACTGTCTCGATCGCCGCAACTGAAGCCACGTTCGCCCTGGCGGGATGCGCCCAGACGCCCGTCGAGTAAGCGGCGCCTCATCTTGCGCCGACCTCGTCCAAGCAGGAGGTGCGATGCCAATGGGTGGCAATGCCGGGCCCATGGCGCAGATGGACGAACAGATGAAGGCCAGGCGCGGCATGCACGAGAAGATGAAGCATGCCGGGACGCCCGCGGCGCCAAGCTCAATGTCGACGTGCCGGCGTATCGCATCCTCGGTGCCTGCAACCCGCCGCTTGCACACCGCGCCCTGACGGCGCAGCGGGATATTGGGTTGCTGCTGCCGTGCAATGTCATCGTTCGACAAGAGGCCAACGGCACCCAGACCGTGGGTTTCATGGAGAGGGCAGAAGATCTCCAACGTGGCTGAATCTTGGCGCGCTGGCGCTCCACTCAGAGGGGCGCGCGCCGGTGGCAAGGGTCCCCGCGGTGGCCGGGCGAGCGCGAGCGCGAGTGCGCGGGCATGGACAGACCACCGGCAAAGACGGCCGTGGATGCGGCTATCCAGCAGCGTTGGCGTCGCGCAAGGCCAGGTCAAGCAGGTCGTCGATCAGTGCGACCAGGCGATGGCTCTCTTGGACCATGCCTGTCTCGGCCCGCTTCCAGGTTTCACTTGCCGAATCGCCGATTCCAGGCGTCGCGCGCGCCAAGCCCAGAACTGCGTGGAATGGCAAGCGCGTGAACCCGCCCGTTGGTCCGGGCACTTCGGCGGGGAGTCCATGGTGCGACCTGGATGCGGGACGGCTTGTCAGATCGACCATCGTGCCAATCATCCTTGTCGCGTTGCCGCGGCTGTCTCGCGCAACCACACGTCCTCGGGACAGCATCGTTCGGTAGCCGGAGCCGTTGCTGCGCAAGCGGAACCGCATGTCGTAGCCAGCGGTGCAGCCGTCGAGATGCGAGCGCAGCAAGCCCAGCATGGGGCCGGCATCGTCGGGATGCACCCTGCAGCGCCAGAAGGCGCTGCTGTCCGCCGCGTCGACGCGGGGGAAGCCCAGGCGTGACTTCCACTGCGGTGAGTAGTGCACCATGTCGCAACGAGGATCCAGGTCCCAGACACCGAAGAACGCGTTTTCAATCGCCACCGACCAACGGCGTTCTTCAGGAGATCGGTCCAACATAGTCCAGAGCGTCTTGTTTGGCGAAAATTGAAGTTTGCCCGCGTCGCCCTGTTTTTTCGGCAGGGCGGCGGCTGACTTGAGAGCTCTCGACGAAGGCTGTGGCGCACGGAAAGGCAAGGCCGGGCTGCACGGGTCTGCGCACGCTGCGGCTAGGGAGAAGCGCACTGGCTGCTGGTGCTGCTGGTGCCGCCGGTATCGCCGGTAGCGCCGACGAGGGCCGCGGCTGGACAGGTGTCCGGCGTCGCGGAGCCAGCCAGATCGATGCCACCGCAAGCGCCCCGCTTGTGGGTGGATCGCCGCAGGCACAGCAACGCAACGTCGCCGCCGTCATGTCGGCAGACGCCGACATGCGGCAGTCAACGGCGCTTGCGCAGCACGGCACCCAGCATGGCCAACCCGGCCAGCATCGCCATGGCGGTTGGCGCTTCGGGCACGGCGGCGATGCCCAGCTCGAAGTTGTAGGGCGCTACGCCGACGCTGAGTTCCTGCACCCAGAAGCTGTACGTGCCCGCGGGCAGCGGAATCTGGAAGCCGCTGGAACCCAGTCCGGGCACCGCCAGCGACAGCAGCAGGTCGCTGCCGATGTTGCCTTCTTCGTAGACGGTCCAGCCCAGCAGGCCGGCCGCGGTCTGCGTACTCGGCGGCACAGTGAATTGGGGGCCTGCCATCAGGCCCAGGAATGCGCCCCCGCCGATGCCGGCCGAGCCGGGCAGCAGCATCATCGAAGTCCAGACATGGCCGGTTGGCACGGTGATGCTGAAGTAGTCGCGATCGACGATGTTGGTCGTGGCGCTGCGGCCCGTGCTGCCGATGATGGTGTTGCTGCCGGCCGTGACCGTGACGAACGTCGGCGCCAGTCCGTCGTTTGAAAAGTCGCCGTTGTTGGCCTCGTTCCACACCACGTCCGCCTGCGCGCTGCCGGCCAGCAGGGTGGCGGCCAAGGCAAGGGCGCGCAAGGCCTGGGTTGCATCGAATCTCATTCAGGAACTCCTGTCATGTGAACCGCAAACCGGCAAGTGTGTTGGTCAGGACCGCGCCCTGCCACCACGTGGATGGGGGGTGGACGGGGCTTGCGTCTGAATCGCAGGGGGCCAAGCACGCTCTCAGGGTGGGTCGCTCGCGCGAGCAGGCCGACGGCGCCGCCGATCGAGCGCCCACCGACACGCCTGCCTGCGCCACCGTGATCCCGCTCAGTACTTCAGCCAGGTGCCCTTGATCTTGGACTGCGCCACGCCCGGCTTGGTGTAGTCGCAGGTGCCGTCGGGGAAGACGTTGGCCAGCCGGATCTTCTCGGCGCTGGTCAGCGCCACGGGCAGGTAATCGGCTTCATCGATGGCCTTGAGTTGACACTTCACCACGTCGTCGGTGATGGGTGACCCGGCGACAACGCGCGGTGGCAGCGTGCGCGGGTACAGGCCGTTGCAAACGCCCGCGCCGGACAGCGTGGCCGTCTCCTTGTACTGCCTGGCGTCAGCCACGCCCCAGCACGAATCGACGGCTTCGACAGGCTTGAGTCGCGCAATCTTCTCGGTCGACAGCACGGCAGGGTCGGCCCCGATCGCATCGAGCCACTGCGTCATCAGCGTCAGCCGGTTCAGGAAGACCTCGCCGGTCAACGCCGTCAGCACCGCCTGCTGCGCTGTGCCCAGACCCAGCAGCGTTGCCAGGGCAGGGTTGGGCAGCAGCCAGATCACCTGGTTGTCGGCGCGTCCGTTGGCCTTGACGAGTTGTTCACGGATCTTGATGTCGTTGTAGATCGTGTGGATGTCGGCGCCCGGCTCGGCGTAGGCGCGCAGGTGCAGGATC
Source organism: Pseudomonadota bacterium (assembly GCA_030853725.1). GTDB lineage: Bacteria > Pseudomonadota > Gammaproteobacteria > Burkholderiales > Burkholderiaceae_C > Rubrivivax. The sequence continues at coordinate 3,120 of JALYUN010000108.1, forward strand.
GGCACCGTCGCCAGCCCGCCACTGCCGGAATTGATGCGCCCGGTCTCGTAGCCCAGCTTGAGCGCGTCGGCAGTGGCCGCAGTGCGGCGCGCGACGATATTGCCGTCGATGTCGAAGCCACCGACGCCGGCGTTGACATCGAGGAACTGCGTTGCGGTGATCGTCCGCGCCTTCAGCGCAGCCAGCCCGTACTGGATGCCGACGTTGTCCAGCGGCCGCCGCGCGGCGCCGGTGAAACCGACGCGCCCCATGCTGTTGACGTTGATGTCGTACACCGTGCAGCGTGCACCTGTCGGGTTGGTCACCGGGTTGTAGACCTTGCTCTGGTCGAGCAGCCCGCAGGGCGGATTGATCGACCCACTGGTTGCCAGCACGGCGTCGCCGTTGCCGGCGTCCCAACTGGCACAGGTGCCTTTGGTGTGGCCCTCGAATGCCTTGCGCACCGCGTCGCTCGCCGGGTTGGCGATGAAATAGCGGTTCAGCAAGCGGCAATCGGAGACCGCCAGCGCGGTGCTGAAGACGTCGGGGAAGGCAGCGTCGGGCATGACGCCGTCGAGCAAGCCGGGGTAGTTCTGCGCGATCTCCATCTGCTGGATGGCCCCGCCGGAGCCGCCCATGCCGACGAACCAGCGCGGCACGCCGTAGGTCTTGGTGACGTGCTCGCGGACCATCATCACGGTCTCCGCGGACAGCACATCGTCGACGTTGACCTTGTTGATGTTCAGCGTCGAAACGACGTAGGCAAAGCCGCGCTTGAGCGATTCGAAGTTCTGCACGTCGGTGTTGCGCACCGCGTCGGTCACGCTGTTCGATCCCTGGTTGTACTGGGCTGCGGTGGATTCGCCGAAGCGGAACACGACGCGGTTGTTCCAGCCGGTGGCGTTGAGCACGCCCGCGACCCTGGGATCGTCGAGCACGGCGATGCGCACGATCGACCGGTTGAGCGTGGCCGACTCGACGCGAACGATGAAGGGCACGGTCTTGCCGTCGATCGTCGTCGTCGTTGCGACGTCGGCTGGCCGCGCGCCGAGCGGATCGAGCAGCACCTTGCGGGTGCCGTCGGCGGTGAAATAGAACCAGTCGTAGCGGGTGGCGACCGAGCATTCGGCGTCCAGCGGCGCTCCCAACCCCGACTGTTCTGTGCGGCATTCGAATGGCGTCCTGTGCGGGCCGGAAAACACCGGGCCGGTGCGCTGATAGTTCACCAGGTTCAGTTCGCCGTGCGCCTTGTTGCCCGCGACGTCGGCGACGAGCGTGTTGGCGCCCAGCGACAGGCCGGTGACCAGACCGCGCAGCCGCTTGCCGTCGGCACTGGCTGCCAGCAACAGCGTGACGTCGGTGCCATTGGCGGTCAGCTTGATGCCGCCGGCAGTCAACCCTGCGGGCACCGCAATGTCGACCAGCACACTGTTGCCGGTGACAGTGTCGGGCCGGCTTGAAAGCACGTTGATGCTGAGCACCGCCGGCGGGGCAGCGACGACGGGCGGGGGAAATTCGCCGTCGCTGCCGCCGCAGGCCGCCAGCATGAGCGCGGTGCCGAGCACGGTGCCGATCGCGGCGTACAGGCTTAGGCATCGCATGTCTGACAGCCGCGTCAGGAGTCGCATTTTTCGTCTCTTTCGTTGGGTTCTGCTCCCGATCGTGAACGAGGCGTGGCGACGCTGCCAGGGGGTTTGTCTTGAGTCTGCACACGACGTGCATGGCGCCTCGCGCCTGTGTACGCGTGCGTCGGCCAGCGCCGGGCAGGCTGTGCGCCCTTTGTGTCCGGCTCAGTAGTACAGGAACTCCAGCGCCTCTTTCAAGCGGTCGCCCGTGGTCCGCATCCGGTCCCAGCGCTCCATCGACACGTCGCCCTGGCGGAACTCCCGGAACAGGTCGTTCGGCTGCAGCGAGTTCATGACCGCCTCGACATTGGTTGGCATGGCAGCGCCGAAGCCGAAGCGCTCGCGCAAGGACTTCATGCGGCTTGCCATGCTGTCGCTGGCGCTGACTGGCGCTTCGGCGACCTGGACCGGGTTCCTCGGCGTGACCAAGATCAGCACCGAGGTCTGGATGTCGGCGGTCTGCTTGTTCGAGAACAGGTACTGCGCCAGCGGCACGTCCTGCAACACCGGCACGCCGTCACGCGAGGTGGCGGTGGACTTCACGCTCAGGCCGCTCAAGACCAGCGTCTGCCCCACGTTCATCACCACGTTGGCGTTGGCCGTGGTCTCGCTGATTTCCACCTGGTAGGCCACCCTCTTGTTTTCGGCCGAGGCATTCAGCGAGGTGCGCTGGGCCTCCACCTTGAGCTGCACGCGGCCCTTGGGCAGGGAGGTGGGCGTGACGGCCAGCTTGATGCCGAATTTCTTTTCCAGCGGAACGATGGTCGTTCCGCCCTGAGGGCTGAGCGAGACGACGCCCGCGCTCAGGTTGGTGCCGGAAAAGAACTCCGAAGGCACGCCCTCGACCACCGCCAGCGTCGGCCGCGCCAGCACTTCGTTGACCGAGCTGTTGGCGTTGGCGATGTTGAGCGAATACGACAGCGCCGGAACGCTCACGGCCCGCGTGATGGCGGTGCTGACGGCGGACGGCGTGGTGTTCGTGAAGGTCGCGCTGATGACGCGTGAATAGGCGACCACGTTGCCGACCACAGAGCCGAGTTTCAAGGTCAGCGCGTTGAGCAGGTTGATGCCCTTGGACGTGGAGACGATCTCCTGCGTCTGCAGCAGCACCACATCGACCAGCAGCATGCGTGGGCCTTCCAGCGCCGGATCCTGGGTCGGTGCCGCCAGGTCGCGCGCCGCTGACGCTGCGGCAGGCGCTGTCTCTTCTGCGTTGGCAGTGACATTGGCGGGCGCCCGCGGGGCGGCTGCTGCTTGCGCCTTTGG
>JALYUN010000125.1 GCA_030853725.1 Pseudomonadota bacterium
GTGCACCGCCGCTTCCTGCGTCTGATTGTCGAAGCCAGGCTGCGCGTCGGTCAGGTTTTCGCCGGTCAGCATCACCTGCTTCTTCACGATAACCGGCTGGCCGTTGCGGTCGAAAAACTTGTCGGTGCCGAACGGGGCGGCGCCCCGGTGCCCTTCGGCAGCGAACTGTTCCAGGACCGCAATGCCGGGCCGATCGTGCTGCAGCGCCAGGTCATCCTGACCGGCGAGAACCTGACCGACGCGCAACCGGGCTTCGACAGCCAGAATCACGAGCCGACCGTCAACCTGACCCTGGACGCCAAGGGCTCCCGCATCTTCCGCGACATCACGCGCGAGAACATCGGCAAGCGCATGGCGATCCTGCTGTTCGAGAAAGGCAAGGGCGAGGTCGTCACGGCCCCTGTGATCCGCAGCGAAATCGGCGGCGGACGGGTGTCGATCACCGGTCGCATGACCCCCCAGGAGGCCGCTGACCAGTCGCTGCTGCTGCGCGCCGGCTCGCTGGCCGCTCCGATGGAGATCATCGAAGAACGCACCATCGGCCCGAGCCTGGGTGCCGACAACATCGCCAAGGGGTATGCGAGCGTGGTGTACGGCTTCATCGCCATCAGCATCTTCATGTGCGCTTACTACCTGTTGTTCGGCGTGTTCAGCACGCTGGCGCTGGCCTTGAACCTGCTGCTGCTGGTGGCGGTGCTGTCGATGTTGCAGGCCACGCTGACCCTGCCCGGCATGGCGGCCATCGCGCTGACCCTGGGCATGGCGATCGATGCCAACGTGCTGATCAACGAACGGGTGCGCGAAGAACTGCGCAACGGCGCGCCGCCGCAGGTGGCCATCCAGACCGGCTACGAACGCGCCTTCGGCACCATTCTGGACAGCAACATCACGACCCTGATCGCCGGGGTGGCGCTGCTGACCTTCGGGTCGGGCCCGGTGCGCGGCTTCGCGGTGGTGCATGTGCTCGGCATTCTGACGTCGATGTTCTCGGCCGTGATGTTCTCTCGCGGGCTCGTCAACCTCTGGTACGGACGCCAGAAGCGCCTGAAGTCGGTGTCGATCGGTCAGGTATGGCGCCCGGGCGGTGGCGACGCCGACCGCACGCCGTCGATCCAGGCCTGACCCCGCCCGACCCTGCAATCGTTCGCTGAGACCCGCCATGGAATTCTTCCGCATCCACCGTGACATTCCGTTCATGCGCCATGCGTTGGTGCTGAACGTGATCTCGTTCATCACCTTCGCTGCCGCGGTGTTTTTCATCACCACACGCGGTTTGCACCTGTCCATCGAGTTCACCGGCGGCACCCTGATGGAGGTGCAGTATTCCGAAGCCGCCGACATCGAACGCACGCGGTCCGCAGTCGAAAAACTGGGCCTGGGCGACGTGCAGGTGCAGAAGTTCGGCACCTCGCGCGACCTGTTGATCCGGTTGCCGCAGCGCGGCACCGAAACGCAGAAGGACCTGGCTGCGCGCGTCTTTGACGCCCTGTGCAGCGCAGAAAGCGGCAAGGTGGGCATCCGCAGCTACACCACGCCGCAAGGCGAGGCCGTCAGCCGGCCGTCGTGTACGGCAGCGGCTGGCACCGAGCCGCTGGCGTTGCAACGCACCGAATTCGTCGGGCCCTCGGTCGGCGCTGAACTGGCACGCGACGGCGCCATCGCGTTGCTGGTGACGATCCTCGGAATCATGACCTACCTGGCCTTCCGCTTCGAATGGAAGTTCTCGGTCGCCGGCATCATCGCGAACCTGCACGATGTGATCATCATCCTGGGCTTCTTCGCCTTCTTCCAATGGGAGTTTTCATTGGCGGTGCTGGCGGCGATCCTGGCCGTGCTGGGTTATTCGGTCAACGAGTCGGTGGTGATCTTCGACCGCATCCGCGAGACCTTCCGCAAGTTCAGAAAGCTCAACACACCGCAGGTCATCGACCACTCCATCACCAGCACCATCAGCCGCACCGTCATCACCCACGGAAGCACGGAAACGATGGTGCTGTCGATGCTGTTCTTCGGCGGCCCCACGTTGCATTACTTCGCGGTAGCACTGACCATCGGTATCCTGTTCGGCATCTATTCGTCGATCTTCGTGGCCGCCGGCATTGCAATGTGGCTGGGCGTCAAACGCGAAGACCTGGTCAAGTCGGTGTCCAAGGAGATCGATCCCAACGACCCGAACGCCGGGGCCGTGGTGTAGAGTGAATCGCACCTTGACTTCGGCGGAACAGCCCGGCTGAGATGGCCACCAGCGCGTCGAACGATTCCACAGCCGGCCAGGCGCGCAGGGTCTATACCGAGGAATTGGTCAAGGGGCTCGTACCCCTGGTGCAGGCAGCCATCGACGGCTCGCGCGCGCTGCTGGAAAAGCCTTCCGAGCACGTCGCTGCGCAGCGGCGGCGCGACTTGGTGCAAAACCTGATGGCTGGCGCACAAGCCTGGCACCGCGCGATCGTCGGCGGCTTGCGGGTGGCGCTGCAGCAGGGGGGCATAGCGTCGCGGTCTGCCGACCTGCCGTTACCCGGCGTCAGCCGCGACACGCTGACTCTCGTGCCCGACGACACGATCGAGCTGGAAATCGTCACATCGCGCTTGGCCCTTGCGATCCAGGACCGGGCGTCGTGGGAATTCTCGGACCTGCGGTCGCGGATCGCCCACATGGAAGGCCGCAGCGAGCTCGACCCGCACGACATGCTTCGCGCCCACGTGCTGGCCCGCATCGTTTTCGACGCCTGGCGCACCGCCGGCTTGAGCCTGGCCGACTGGCGCGAACTGCAACCCGTGCTGCACGATGAATTCGCGCTGATCGTCGAAGAGTCGTATCACGAAACCAACCGCTGGCTGGTCGACCACGGGGTGCTGGTAGAAGTCGATCTGCGGCCCTTCATCCGGCGGTCGCGCACCCACCCGAACGCACCGTTGGGATGGCGGGCCGGTACCGGCGTCGACATGTTGGGCC
>JALYUN010000132.1 GCA_030853725.1 Pseudomonadota bacterium
GCGACCTGGGCACCGGCGCGCTCGACTTCAGCCGCATAGGGCGCAGGGTCGATGGTGATGAGCAGTTCTCCCTGCTTCACCAGCGAACCTTCGCGGAAATGCACCGACTGCACCGCACCGGCGACACGCGACCGAACATCGACCCGCTCGACCGCTTCGAGCCGGCCCGAAAACTCGTTCCAGCCGCTGACTTCGCTTTCGGCAACGGTGGCAATCGTGACGGGAACGCCCTGGGCGACAGGTGCGGCCGACGCGTTGCCGGCTTCGGCCTTCATGCTGTGCAGGCCGAGCGCGGCCGCAGCGAGCGCGAGCACGGCGGTGAGCCCTGTGACGGTCGGCCAGAGACCGCGTCGCGCCAGGAGATTGAGTTGTTTTCTAGACATGATGATCGTCCTCGTGATGACTTCGGGAAGCAGAAAGCCGCCCGGCGGGTTGCACCGGGAGACAGCTCCGCCGGCCGGGGTCACCAGCCTGCGGAAATGAAGGGGTCAGAAATGCGCTGGCGTGGCCAGCAGGAGCCGCCTATCGGGGCGGTGGCGTCGAGGCGCTGAAGAACTCGCGAAAGTGCTGCTGCACCGACGCTTCACAGCCCGTACACCCCGGATCGCCGGGCTCGTACAACGCCTCGGGCCAGTTGGTCGCGCCTGGCAAGACACTGCTCGTGACATCAGCTCCGGCGCTGCGCAGCCGGCCGGCAAAAGCCAGGGCTTCGTCACGCATCGCGTCGTCCGGGCCGACCAGCACCAGCGTCGGCGCCAGATCGCCCAGCCGCAGCGAAGCACCAGGCACCGCATACGGGTGTGTCGCATTCATCGGGCGGGACGCGAGGTACGTCTTCCACCCCGCGGCCCACTTGCACGCGACGGCATCGCCTGTTGCGTCGCGCAGCGAGGCAGTGCCGGCGCAGGGGTCGAGCATCGGCGACAGCAGGATCTGGCCGGCCAAAGGCGGATGCGCACGGTCGCGCGCGATCATCGCCACCGCGGCGGCCAGATTGCCGCCCGCTTCTTCACCCGCCAAATACACGCCGGCGCCCTTGCCGGCCATCTTGACGCGCTGCCTGTAGAGCCATTCGAGCGCGGCATAACCCACTTCGATCGGCTCCGGAAAAGGCTCGAGCGGATAGGCCAGCGACACGACCACCGCACCGGCGCCGGCCAGCAACCGGCCGACGTTGCGCCCGTTGTCCAGCCCGCCGCAAGTGAAAGTGCCCCCATGAAAATGCAGCACCAGCGGCACGGTCGTTCCACGGGGGCGATCGCCATACATTCGCGCCCTCACCGGCTCGCGCCCGGGTAAATCGATCATGAGATCGACTTCCACGGCCTCAGCCGTTGCAAGCGCAACGTCGGCAGGGCGGGTTGGGAGACGGGGTGACATGGTGACGACCTTGGAGTGATGGCAGCGGAACTGGGTGCAACGGTTCAAGCGATGCGTTGAATATAAGACGCTGGAAGAGCGCTTCAACCGGCCGAACGACCCTACTCTGTTTCCAAACCACCAACAATCGGCCACCGACCCCATGTGAGAATTCCGCTGCGCCCGGCACTCCGCCGAAGGCGCCGCCAGGAGCACCTCGAATGGACCAGATCCAGGCAATGCGGGTTTTTGTCCGCGTCGTGGAAGCAGGCACCTTCACCCGTGCCGCAGATTCTCTCGGCCTGCCCAAAGGCACGGTCACCAAGCAGATCCAGGGTCTGGAGGCGCGCCTGCGCGTGAAGCTGCTCAACCGCACCACGCGCCGCGTGACCGTCACGCCCGATGGCGCTGCGTACTACGAGCGCACTGCGCGCCTGCTGAACGATTTCGACGACATCGAAGCGGGCATGACCAATGCCCAGGCCAACCCGACCGGCAAGCTGCGTATCGACGTCGGCACCTCGACCGCGCGGCTGATCATCCTGCCCGCGCTCGCCAGCTTCCTGGACCGCTACCCGGACATCCAGGTCGACCTGGGCGTGAGCGACCGCGCGGTCGACCTCATCAGCGACAACGTCGACTGCGTGAT
>JALYUN010000174.1 GCA_030853725.1 Pseudomonadota bacterium
CGCCATTGCTGCAGGCTCGCTTGCTCAGCCTGCTGGCGTGCTTGCAGACCTTCCGCTGCTTCGAGCCGGACCTGTGCGGCCCGGTGCTGTTGCCGGATGGTGGCCCAGGGACGTTCTTGCTCGTCGCGCTGGTGCTCGCCGCGCAACTGCGCCAGCCGGTCGACGCTGCCTTGATAGGCCCGCACGTCGCGCGCCAACAGCACGGACTTTTCAGCGAGCGCGTCGCGACGCTGTAACGCGGCGGCGTGGTCGCCTTTGGGCTTGCTCGACGAGGGTGTCAACAGTTCGTTGCGCTCGGACTCCACCGCGTGCAGCAAGGTGTCGCCGCCGGACGATGTCAGGTCGCCGAGCGACTCACCCAACACCTGCCGCAGGTGGTCGGCCGCATGCGTCACGGCACCCGCCAACTCGTGTGAGGTGCCTTGCCGGATCCACAGCAGACCCGGTATGCCCATGTGCTCGGGCGAGCTGGCGCCCTTGCCGGGGAAGCCGAAGCCGAGCAACTGGGCCAGGTGGTCTTCGGCCGCCACCCCGTCGAGCGCCGCTTGCCCATCGATCGCAAGGTCGCAACGTTTCTTGCCGAGGAAGGACTTGCTCAGTCGGTAGCGGCGGGTGCCGATGTCGAAAGCCACTTCGACCGTGGGCGTGGCGCTGGCGTCGCCCCAGGGCCGCAGGTGTTCGACGCTGCTGGAGCGGTGGCGCTCGAAGAAGGCGGCGCGAATCGCCTCGACCACGGTCGACTTGCCCGACTCGTTGGGCGCGGCAAACAAGTTCAGGCCGTCGGCAAACGCACCGATCGTTAGCGGTTCACGAAAGCGCTTGAAGTTTTCGATGCGCAGGTGCCGCAGCTTCATGCGCCGGCCTGCGAAGGGATGACGGCAGGGCGGTCGCCCAGCTCGTCCAGCAGGCGCGCCAGGATCACCAGCGCGTCGCGCGAGCGTTGCGCCTGCGGGCCGGTCTGTTCGGCCTGTAACTGCTGCACCACTTCCCCCACATAGCCGTCGGCGTGCAGCGATTCGATGTCCTGCGGTGTGGGCTCCAGACGCAGTTCGTGCGATTCCTGCACCAGCGCCCGCACCCGCGCACGGGCATGCGCTACGCCCTGTTGCAGGCGGCGCTGTCCGTGCAGATCGCAAACGCCGGCCACACGGAATTGCAGCACGTCATCGGCTATTGCATCGGCCAGCATTTGCAATGCGGCATCGACATCACTGGGCACCGCCAGCGGGGCTTCGATCTGGCGCCAGCGGTAGCGACCCGTTGGCAGCACCTGGACCTCGGGCGTGGCGCCGGGGCCGTCGATGCGGACCAGCAGCGCCTGGCCGGAAGCGTTGGCCTTGAAGCGGTCAGTCTCCGGCGTGCCGGCGTACCAGGTGCGGGCGTCGATACGCTTGCTGCCATGCCAGTCGCCGAGCGCCAGGTAGTCGAGACGGGCGCTGGTGGCACGGTCGGCGGCGATCGGGTTGGCAGAGTCCAACTCTTCCGCCAGCACGCCCTGGACGCAACCATGGGCGATGCCGATGCGCGGCAGGTGCTCGGGCGTCGGCGTGGTGGCGAACCAGTCGGTCAGGTCGCCGTAGGTATGCCGCTGCACCAGCGGCGCAGGCAGCAACGCGAAACGACCGCCCACGAGACGCGCGACGGGTTCGAGGCAGGTGACGACGTTGGGCGGCACCACACCCAGGCGCTGCGCCCGGGTCCAGACCGACTCGGCAAGGGCTGCGTCATGATTGCCGGGTAGCAGCACCCACGCGCCGGGGTAGCCCTGCATCGCGTTGAAAAGGCGGCGGATGGTCTTGTCCGACACCGTCTGCAGGTCGAACACGTCGCCGGCCACCAGCACCGCGTCGACACCGTGTTCCACCGCCAGCGTCGCCAGCCGTTCGACGGCGTGGAAACGGGCCTCGAACAGAGCGGACGCATCGTCAGGCTCGAACTGCGAATAAACCCGCCCGATCTGCCAGTCGGCTGTGTGAATCAGGCGCAGCGTCATCGGTCCCCCGGGTGACGTGCGACGAAAGCAAGTTGTGCAGACATCGAACGCGACCCTATCACCCAGCCAGCTCACTTGGCCCGGTCACGACCGACGCAACGACGAACACCGCAACTGCCGAACGACGAGCCCGCGCGGGACGCCAGCCCCGACGACGGCGCCGTCGGGGATGTCAGAACGCGCCTGGCCGTTGCCGGGCGGTAGCGCTACTTCGCGTTGTCAGACCAGGGCGTGGTCTTCCACAGCGTGTTGAATTCCGCGGTCGCCTTTTCCAGACGGGCCTTCCAGGCGGCACCTTCCAGATAGTCCATTTCGGTGAACTGCTGGGCCATCTGCTTCTGGAACTCGGGGTCGGCGGCGATCGCGCGCAGGGCCTCGGCCAGGCGTCGCTGCACGTCGGCCGGGGTCGCAGCCGGGGCGACGATGCCGCGTTCGGAGCTGAACACCAGGTTCACGCCTTGCTCGGTGAAACTCGGCACGTCCGGAGCCAGCTTCGAGCGCCCGGCGCTGGCCTGGGCCAGCACCCGCATCTTGTTTCCCATCGGCATGACCTCGCCCAGGTTCATGCCTGCCACCTCCACATGACCACCCAACACCGAGCTGCGCAACGGGCCGGCGCCGGTGAAGGGCACGTGGTTGAGCTTGGTGCCCGTCATGCGTTCGAACAGCACCATGGCCAGGTGATCGTCGGTGCCGATCCCGGTGGAGCCGTACGTCAATTCGCCGGGATG
>JALYUN010000195.1 GCA_030853725.1 Pseudomonadota bacterium
GTTCCCGATGATAAGAACTCGCCCCGTTGAGCCATGCGCTGACCCGCGCCAGCGCCTTACCGTCGGCAGCGCTTGTTCGTAGGGACCTCCACCTACCGAGTGGAAGCGTTGCCATGGCACTCTCCTCGCCCACTCGCCCCGTATTCGCGCTGGCTGCAATAGCCTCGCTGCTGACCGCACCGTCCTTTGCCGCGACCACGGTCTGCACCAGCGAAGCTGCGTGCATGGTCGCTTTGCAGCCGGGGGCGTATAGCGAAGGCTTCGAGGGGCAGCCCGCCGCCGCACCCCCTTGCGACTTCATAGCCGGCTCCACGGTGTCGATCACCTGGTCGGACGACACGATCGGCACCTTCCTGCCTGGCGGTACCGATGGCTATCGCGGCTTTGCCTCCAGTGCGCCGCGGTCGCGGTTGAGGTTGGCCAGGCCTTCGAACGCTGGCGCGGGTCAGCGCATGGCTCAACGGGGCGAGTTCTTATCATCGGGAACGCCGCAGCCCGCGGCGTGCATCCCCCGTTACAACATGTTCGCCTTCCTCTCGGACCAGCGCTTTCTGAAAGTCGGAGCTCCGACCGCTGATACGCCGCTGGTCGTAGCGGGTATTGCCTGGGACGGCGCCACCACCAACCGGCCCGGTGCGCGCCTTGGCCCACGCGCGGTGCGGCAAGCCAGCCACATGCTGTGCGACGGCACCCACCCGCATTTCGACTGCAGCCCGATCGACCTGTTGGGCGACGCCGGTGACCTGCCGTTGCCGAACACCTCGCTGACCGCGATGCGCGAAGCCTTGCTGCCGATGGCCGAGGTACTGATCCGCAGCCACCACATGGCCTGGATCGGTGGCGACCATTCAATCACCCTGCCCCTGCTGCGCGCCTACCGCACAGTGCTGGGCCGACCGCTGGCGGTGCTTCACTTCGACGCGCACTGCGACACCTGGAGCTCGCACATGGGTGAGCCCAGCGGCCATGGCACCTGGGTTGCCGAAGCGATGGCCGAAGGCCTGGTGATCGACGCTTGCTTCACGCAACTCGGCATTCGCTCGGCCGGCGAGCGCGCCGCACGTGACCATGTGCGCCATCGCGGTGGGCAAATTTTTACCGCACGCGACCTGCGCGGCCTGGAAAGCCCGGCCCAACTGGCACCGGTGCTAATTGCGATTCGCGAACGCCTGGCGCAACACGGCAACCCGCCCGTCTACCTGAGCCTGGACATCGACTGTCTGGACCCAGCCTTCGCGCCCGGCACCGGTACCCCCGAGCCGGGCGGCCTCAGCACCAACCAAGTGTTGACGGTGCTGGAGGAATTGGCCGACCTGCCGTTCGTCGGCATGGACTGCTGCGAGGTCGCGCCGGCTTACGATCACGCCGAGATCACCACCGCGGCCGCGGCCACGCTGATCTGGACTTATCTCAGCGGGCGCGCCGCCCGTCTTTGTCATCACCAGGAGCCCGTATGAACAAGGCCATCGATCCCGCCCTGATGCAAGCCGCCGAAGCCGTCGGCTCCCGCGACTTGCCGCGCATGGACGCCTACTGGATGCCCTTTACAGCCAACCGCCAGTTCAAGCAGGCGCCACGCTTGCTGGCGAAGGCGTCTGGGATGTTTTACGAAGACGTGGCCGGCCGCCAGATTCTGGACGGCGTGGCCGGACTCTGGTGTGTCAACGCCGGGCATGGCCGGCCGCGCATCGTCCGGGCGATTCAGGAACAGGCGGCCGAGATGGACTTCTCGCCGTCGTTCCAGATGGGGCACCCGAAGGCATTCGAGCTGGCCGAGCGCCTGGCGGCATTGGCGCCTGCGGGATTGAACAAGGTGTTCTACGCCAACTCCGGTTCGGAAGCCGTCGAGAGCGCATTGAAGATGGCGCTGGCCTACCACCGCGCCCGCGGTGAGGCCTCTCGCACCCGCCTGATCGGGCGCGAACGCGGCTACCACGGGGTCAATTTCGGGGGCACTTCTGTCGGCGGCATCGGCGGCAACCGCAAGATGTTCGGCCCGCTGCTGCCGGGTGTGGACCACCTGCGCCACACCCACGATTTGGCGCGCAACGCCTTTAGCGCGGGCCAACCTGCACACGGAGCCGAACTCGCCGACGATCTGGAACGCTTGGTCACCTTGCACGACGCCAGCACCATCGCCGCCGTCATCGTCGAGCCGATTGCCGGCTCGACCGGGGTGTTGATCCCGCCCCAGGGCTACCTGCAGCGCCTGCGCGAGATCTGTGACCGCCACGGCATCTTGTTGATCTTCGACGAGGTCATCACCGGCTTCGGCCGCACCGGTCAGCCGTTTGGCGCCCAGAGCTTCGGCGTCACGCCCGACCTGATGACGCTGGCCAAAGGCCTGACCAACGGCAGCGTGCCGATGGGCGCGGTGCTGGCGCACCACAAGATTCACGACGCGCTGATGCACGGCCCCGAGCAGGCGATCGAGTTCACCCACGGCTATACCTACTCGGGTCACCCGCTGGCGTGTGCAGCCGCGCTGGCCACGCTCGATACGTACGAGGAAGAAGGCCTGCTGACCCGCGCCGCAGAGATGGCCAAGCCCTTCGCCGACGCGCTGCATTCGCTCCAGGGCGAGCCGCACGTGATCGACGTGCGCAACTTCGGTCTCGTCGGCGGGGTCGAACTGGCGCCGATCGCCGGCGCGCCCACGAAGCGTGCTTTCGACGTCTTCCTGGACCTGTACGAACGCGGCTTGATGCTGCGCACCACGGGCGACATCGTGGCGTTCTCGCCGCCACTGATCGTGCAGGCATCGCAGATCGAGCAGATGGTGGAGATGCTGCGCGCTGCGCTGCGCCGCGCCGCCTGATTTCCAGTCGCCGAACCGGCGCCGGCGGTCGAGCAGCAGCGGCGCTCGACCGCGGGCCACGAAGCCGCGGTGGTCGCGAGCTATGCTCGGCACCACCCCATGACAACCCTTCCCATCGTTCTCGTTCCCGCCTGCAACCGCATCCTCGGCGGCCATCCTTTCCATATTGCCGGCCGCAAATACGTCGAAGCGGTACGCCTGGCGGGGGCCCTGCCACTGGTGGCGCCGCGCCTGGAGCCACATGAGTTCGAAGCGGCGCTGGACTTGGCGCACGGCGTGTTGCTGACGGGTTCGCCTTCGAACGTGCACCCTTCGAATTTCGGCCAGAACGTGCACGACCCGAGCTTGCCGCTGGACCCGGAGCGCGACGACTGGACGCTGGCACTGATACCGCAGCTACTCGAACGCGGCATGCCGTTGTTGGCCATCTGCCGGGGCTCGCAGGAGCTGAATGTGGCGCTCGGTGGCAGCCTGCACCAGGCGGTGCAGGAAGTGCCGGGCTACCAGGACCATCGCGACGACCCCGATGCGCCGATCGAAGTTCAGTACGGACCGGCGCACGAGGTCGCGGTGGTCGATGGCGGATTGTTGCAACGCATCACCGGCCGCGGCCACTTCACCGTCAATTCACTGCACGGCCAGGGTGTAGCCCGGCTGGCGGCGGGCTTGCGCGTCGAAGCCACGGCGCAGGACGGGTTGGTCGAAGCTTTCTCGGTCACCGATGCGCCCGGCTTCGCATTGGCCGTGCAGTGGCACCCTGAATGGCAGGCCGCCGACAACCCGGTTTCGATGGCGCTGTTGCGCGCATTCGGCCAGGCCACCCTCGCCTACCGCGAACGACGAAAGCACCCATGATTTCCAGAGACAAGTTCACCCTCGCCGACATGGAGCAGTGGCTCGACCAGCACCGCGTCACCGAAATCGAATGCCTGGTGCCCGACCTGACCGGCGTGGCGCGGGGCAAGATTCTGCCGCGCCAGAAGTTCACCCAAGATCGGGGCATGCGCTTGCCCGAAGCGGTGGTGGCGATGGGTGTGACGGGTGAGTTCCCGGAAGAAGGCCCGTACTACGACGTCATCAAGCCCACCGACCGCGACATGCACCTGCGCGCCGATCCCGGCACGGTGCGGATCGTCCCCTGGGCTGCCGACCCCACGGCGCAGGTCATCCACGACTGCTACGACCTCGAAGGCGTGCTGGTGCCCTTCGCACCCCGATCGGTGTTGCGCCGCGTGTGCGACCTGTACGAAGCCGAAGGCTGGAATCCGGTGGTGGCGCCGGAGTTGGAGTTCTTCCTGGTGGCGCGCAACATCGACCCCGACGTGCCACTGAAGCCGCCGGTGGGCCGCAGTGGCCGCAGCGAAACCGGGCGTCAGGCTTACAGCATCGACGCCGTCAACGAGTTCGACCCGCTGTTCGAGGACGTCTACGCCTACTGCGAAAAAATGGAGCTGAACGTGGACACGCTGATCCACGAAATCGGCGCCGGGCAGATGGAGATCAACTTTTTCCACGCCCACCCACTGGGTCTGGCCGACGAGGTGTTCCTCTTCAAGCGCACCGTGCGCGAGGCCGCCTTGCGGCACGACATGTTCGCCACCTTCATGGCCAAGCCGATCGCCGGTGAGCCCGGCAGTTCGATGCACATTCACCAGAGCGTCATCAACAAGGCCACCGGACGCAACCTGTTCAGCAACGAAGACGGATCGCCCAGTGCCGAATTCCGCTGGTATATCGGCGGCCTGCAGAAGTACGTGCCGGCGGCCATGGCGCTGTTCGCACCGTATGTCAACAGCTATCGCCGCCTGGTGCGCAGCAACGCCGCGCCCATCAACATCCAGTGGGGCACCGACAACCGCACCGTGGGCTTTCGCAGCCCGGTGGCTGAACCCGTGGCGCGGCGCATCGAAAACCGGGTGATCGGCGCCGACGCCAACCCTTATGTGGCGTTGGCTGCAACGCTGGCCTGCGGCTACCTGGGCATCAAGAACCGGATCGAGCCGGCGCCCGAATGCAAGGGCGACGCCTATCTGGGTGAATACCAACTCCCGCGCAGTCTGGGCGAAGCACTCGACCTGATGCGCAACGACCGCGACCTGGCCGCGGTGCTGGGCGAGTCCTTCGTGACCGTCTACACCGAGGTCAAGGAAATCGAGTACGCCGAATTCATGAAGGTGATCTCGCCTTGGGAACGCGAACACCTGCTGCTGCACGTCTGAGTGCGCCGACCATGACCACACTCCAGAAGCCGAAGCGCTCCACCGCATCCTGGCAGAAGGCCGACGCGGCCCACTTCCTGCACCCCTTCACCGACCACAAGGATCTGTCGGACCGCGGCGTGCGCGTGATCCAGCGCGCCGAGAACATCTATCTGTGGGACACCGAGGGCCACAAGCTGTTGGACGCGATGAGCGGCTTGTGGTGCGTCAATGTCGGCTATGGCCAGCAGACTTTGATCGATGCCGCGACCAAGCAACTGCACGAACTCCCGTTCTACAACGCGTTCTTCCAGACCTCGACCCCGCCGGCCATCGAGTTGGCCGAACTGCTGGCCGAAGTGACGCCGCCGTCGTTCCAGCATGTGTTCTTCGCTGGCGGTGGCTCCGAAGCCAACGACACCGTGGTGCGCATGGTGCGGCGCTATTGGGACCTGATGGGTCAGCCCGAGCGTCAGATGATCATCAGCCGCAACAACGCCTACCACGGCAGCACGATGGCCGGCGCTTCGCTCGGTGGCATGAGCGGCATGCATGCGCAAGGCGGTCTGCCGATTCCCGGCATCGAACACATCGAACAGCCGTACTGGTGGGACCATGGCCGCACGCAGGGTCTGACGCGCGAAGCCTTCGGCATTCATGCTGCGGGCTGGCTCGAAGCCCACATCCTGCGCGTCGGCCCCGAGAAGGTCGCTGCGTTCATCGGCGAACCGGTGCAGGGTGCTGGCGGCGTGATCGTGCCGCCTGCCACGTACTGGCCAGAGATCGAGCGCATCTGCAAGAAGTACGACGTGCTGATCGTCAGTGACGAGGTGATCTGCGGCTTCGGCCGTACCGGCCGCTGGTTCGGCTGCGAGACGATGGGCTTCACGCCCGACTTGATGACGATCGCCAAGGGGATCACCAGCGGCTACATCCCGCTCGGCGGCGTGATGGTCGGCGACCGCATTGCCAGCATGTTGATCGAGCAAGGCGGCGACTTCAACCACGGCTACACCTACTCGGGCCACCCGGTGGCGTGCGCGGTGGCGCTGGCGAACATCCGACTGGTGCGCGAGTTGGGTCTGGTCGACAAGGTCCGTGACGATCTCGGGCCGTATCTGGCAGCCGGTTTCAAATCGCTGGCAGAGCACCCGCTGGTGGGCGACACCGAAACTTGCGGGCTGATGGGCGCCCTGCTGCTGGTGAAGAGCAAGGGGCAAGATCCGAAAGACAGCCAAGCCTTCGCCAGCGATGTCGACATCGGCATGGCCTGCCGCACGCATTGCTTCCGTGAAGGTCTGATCATGCGGGCCGTCGGCGACCGAATGATCGTGGCGCCGCCGCTCGTCATCACGCGGGCGCAGATCGACGAGCTGATCGGGTTGGCACGAAAGTGCCTCGATCTGACCCTGGCGGAGGCGCGCGCCAACGGATGGCTGAGCTGAGCGAACGGTGACTGCCGTAATGCATAAATGCATTAATATTGCGATGCTGACGATCAGGGAGAAGTTGCCGTGACGACACTGACCGTGACCTCACGGGGACAGGTGACTTTTCGCAAGGAAGTCCTCCAACATCTGGGTATCAAGCCGGGCGAGAAGATCGAGATCGATCTGCTGCCCGACGGCCGCGCGCTGCTGAACGCGGCTCGTCCAGCGGGCACGATCGATGGCTTTATCGGTCTGCTGGCCGGCCGGGTCGACAAGGTCGCCACGCTCGATGAAATGCGCGAAGCCGCGGCAAGGGGCTGGGCCGGCGACCGATGAAATGCATCGTCGACACCGACGTGCTGATCCGTGCGGTGGTTCGCGACGACGTGGCGCAGGCCCGGGTCGCTGCAAAGGTGCTCAGGGACGCCACAGTGATCGCGCTGGCCTTGCCCTGCCTCTGCGAATTCGTGTGGGTGTTGCGCAAGGTCTACGGCTTCGGCGTGCCCGACATTGCCGCGGCGATCCGCGCGTTACTGGGCGCCGGCAATGTGCAGGTCAACGGCCCCGCGGTCGAAGCCGGCCTGACGTTGCTGGAATCGAACGGTGACTTCACCGACGGCGTCATTGCCTATGAAGGCAGATGGCTCGGTGGCGAAACTTTCGTTTCCTTCGACAAGCAGGCCGTCTCGTTGTTGACCGCCAGTGGGCAGCCGGCACGCTTGCTCTAGCTTCCGCGCCCCGATGAATCACCCCGCCGCGCCCTTCCTGCGAGTGCAGGGCCTGCTGAAGACCTTCGACGGTCATCCCGCCGTCGACCGCGTCGACCTCGACATCGCCAAGGGTGAGATCTTCGCGCTGCTCGGCCCCTCAGGCTGCGGCAAGAGCACGCTGCTGCGGATGCTGGCCGGCTTCGAGATCCCCACCGCCGGCCGCATCGTGCTCGGCGGCCAAGACCTGGCCGATCTGCCGCCCTACCGCCGGCCGATGAACATGATGTTCCAGAGCTATGCGCTGTTTCCGCACTTGAACGTGTGGGACAACATCGCCTTCGGTCTGAAACGCGACGGCATGGCACGCGCGCCGTTGGCCGACCGCGTCGAAGCGATGTTGAAGCTGGTGCATCTGCAGTCCTACGCCCAGCGCAAACCGCACCAGCTCTCCGGCGGTCAGCAGCAGCGGGTGGCGCTGGCGCGCTGCCTGGCGCGCCAGCCGCAGTTGCTGTTGCTGGACGAGCCGCTGGGCGCACTGGACAAGCAGCTGCGCGAGCAGACCCAGATCGAACTCGTCAACATCATCCGTGCCGTCGACGTCACCTGTGTGATGGTCACGCACGACCAGGAAGAAGCCATGACGATGGCGACCCGCATCGGCGTGATGCACCAGGGTCGTTTGTTGCAGGTCGACGAACCGGCCGTGATCTACGAAGCGCCGGCGACGCGCTTCGTGGCCGAGTTCATCGGCAACGTCAATCTGCTGGAAGGTCCGCCGCCGCTGGCATTGCGGCCCGAAAAGGTCAGCCTCACGCGCACGCGGCCGGACTCGAACCTGGCTAGCGACAGCCACTGTCTGCAGGCCACTGTGCGCGAGGCGTCGTACTTCGGCAGCTACACGCTCTATCACCTGACGCTGCAAAGCGGCGCCACGATGAAGGCGAGCGTGGCCAACACCACTACCGCACGCGACGCGGCCCATCGCTTTCAACGCGGCGACGTCGTCTGGGCCCATTGGTCGGCGCAATCGCAAATGGCGCTGGCGTCGTGATGCGCGGCCGGCTGCTGTCCGGCCGCACGCTGGTGATCGCGATTCCGTTCGCGTTCTTGCTGTTGTT
>JALYUN010000241.1 GCA_030853725.1 Pseudomonadota bacterium
AAGCTGACCTCGATACGGCTAGGCCCGCGGTCGGCTCCATCACCCAAGCGCGGCGGCAATACCGACCCGGCGAGCCAGAGGTGCAACACCGCCACGACCAGCGCCAAGCCGGCCAGCAGCCGCCGGCGGCGGCGCCAGCGACCGCCTTCAACCGCCTGCGGCACCAGCGCGACAAGGCAGCGCGGCGAAAGCGCGGGCGGCGCGGGCGCCCTGCACCGACTACTTCTTCGCCGCCGCCACCAGCATCTCCTCGATTGCCGCGGCCGGAATCGCACCAGGCTTGCGGGTGCCGTCGGCGAAGAACACCGCCGGCGTACCGGCGATGCGTTGCTGGCGCGCGAATTCCAGGTTGCGCTGGATGGCCGCGGTGTCGCAGCCCTTGGTGGCGTCGCGCGGGGGCGTCACGCCGTTGATCATCCAGTCGCGCCAAACCAGCGGTGACTCCTTGGCGCACCAGATGTCCTTGGCCTTGGCGACCGAGTCGGGGCCGAGGATCGGGATCAGGAAGGTGTAGATCGTGACGTCCTTGATGGTCGCCAGGTCGCGCTCGAAACGCTTGCAATAGCCGCAGTTCGGATCCACGAACACCGCCATCTTGCGCGCGCCGCTGCCCTGCTTGATGACGAAGGCGTCCTTCACGGGCAGCTTGTCGAAGTCCACTGCCTGCAGCTTCTGCAGCCGCGCTTCGGTCAGGTCGGTGCGGGTCTTGGTGTCGACCAGCGAACCGCCGATGAAAATGTGCTCGCCCTTGTCGTCGCTGTAGAGGATTTCGGTGCCGCCGTAGCGCACTTCCCAGACGCCGGGCACCGGCGACTTTTGCACTTCGTCGATCTTCGGCAGGGTGGGCAGCCGCTCTGCCAGGCTCTTGCGGATCTGGGCTTCCTGCGCATACACACTGCACGAAAACACCAGTGCGACGCTTGCGAAAGCGAAAGCGAAAGCGAGCCGGAAATCAGTCGAGGATCGGGTAGACATGGACGAGACTCTGTGAAAAATGAATTGCGGCTGCACCGTCAGGCGCTGGCCTCAGGTGCCGATGGCGCGGCCCGTCAGAAAACGCTTGAGCAATGGCAAGTGGTTCAGCAGACTCAGACCGCGGTTGCGAAGTTCCTTGACGATCGGTTGCTGACTCGCGAACAACTGCAGCAAACCGTCGGTGGTCTGCGCCATGACCCGGGTCGGGCCCTGGCGCTGCCGGGCATAGCCGGCCAGCAGTCGCGGGTCGGACAAGGGCCGCCAGCTTTCGCGAGCGTTGCGGTCGGCCATCACCGCCGCCAGCGCGGCCACGTCGGCCAGACCCAAATTCAGACCCTGCCCCGCCAGGGGGTGCACCACGTGCGCGGCGTCGCCCAGCAGTACCCAACCCGGGCCGTGCAGGTGATCGGCGTGCGCCATCGTCAGCGGCCAAGAAGCCCGTTCACCGACGAGCTTCAGAGGCCCGGCCGCGCCGCCGGTGGCGTCCATCAGCGCGGCCGTGAAGTCGTCATCGGGCAGCGCCAGCAGCCGTTCGGCGGCGGCTTCGGGCAGCGACCAGACCAGCGCCAGGCCGTGGCCGGTGCGGCCTTCGAAAGCGGGCCGGTCCAGCGGTAACAGCGCCAACACATCGGGGCTGCGGAACCACTGCCGCGCCAACCCCGCATGCGGTTGCGGGCTGACGAGCCGCGCCGCCAGGCCCTGCTGGCCATAGTCGTGGCGCGGCATGTCCACGCCGAGCTGCCGGCGTGCGGCGGAATCGCGGCCCTCAGCCAGGACCTGCAAGTCAGCGACCGGCTCGGCCGTGGCGGCATCGAGCAGCGTCAGGTGCGGCGCGAAACCCGCCGCCGCGCGCAAGGCTTTGTCGAGTTCGGCTGCATCGACGATCCACGCCAGCGCTTCCAGGCCCATCGACCAAGCCGAAAAATCGATCGCAGCGCCAGCGGCATCGCCCTCGACATGCATCTCCTGCACCGCCGTGCGGGCATCGGCCGGCAATGCGTCCCAGACCTTGAGTGAACGCAGCAATGCCACCGAAGCCGGGTTCAGCGCGTAGGCACGCACATCGGGCGCAACCGGCGCTTGCAGCGCGCCGACCAGCGTCACCGCAAAACCCTGCCGCGACAATGCCAACGCCGCGGCCAGCCCGACCGGGCCGGCACCGCGCACGAGGATGTCGGTGGACTTCATCGGAAGATTGTAGGGACGGCCCCCTTAGGCGAAGCAGCGAACAGCAGGCCGGACAATCGGACTGTTCTCACGCCCTATCGGAATCCACTTGAGCGACCTCGACTGCAGCCTTTCGGGCCTGGCCTTGCACCCCATCAAATCCTGCGCCGGCGTTGCCGTGCGCGAAGCGCTGCTGATCGAAACCGGGCTGGAACTCGACCGCGCCTGGATGGTGGTCGACGAAAGCGGCCAGATGCTGACGCAGCGCCGGCTGCCGCGCATGGCGCTGATCCAGATCACGCTGCGTGAGAGCGACATGGTGCTGCGCGCGCCCGGCATGCTGGCGCTGCACGTGCGGCTGGACACGGCCGAAGCGCCGACCCGCGTGCAGGTCTGGCGCGACATCGTCAAGGCCTACGACATGGGCGCGTTGGCGGCGCAGTGGTTCAGCGATTTCCTCGGCCGCAAGCTGCGCCTGGTGCGCTTCGACCCGGAAGAAAAGCGGCTGGCAGACCCGCGCTGGGCTGGTGACCTGCACGCTGAAGTCGCCTTCGCCGATGGCTTTCCGCTGCTGGTGATCGGCAGCGCGTCGCTGGCCGACCTGAACGCCCGACTGGCGGCGCGGGGTGCCGCGCCGGTCGCAATGCAGCGTTTCAGGCCCAACCTGGTGCTGAACGGTTTACCGCCCTTCGAGGAAGACAGCTTGCGCGAGGTGGTGATCACCACCGACGAAGGCCCGGTGCAGTTGCGGCTGGTCAAGCCGTGCGTACGTTGCGGCATCCCGAACGTCGACCCGGCCACCGCAGAAGTCGAGCTCGAACCCGGCGCCACGCTGGCAGGGTTCAGAGCCGACGCACGGATGGACGGCGGCATCACCTTCGGCATGAACGCGGTCGTCGTCAGCGGTTTCGACTGCGCCTTGCGCGTGGGCCAGTCGGTGGCGGCGAGTTACGGCTTCGACTGAATCGCATCAACCGCGCGGCAGTGGCCGTTCGGGCAGCGGAATGAATTCGGTTTCTCCCGGCACGGCATCGAAGCGCCCGGCGGCCCAGTCGTCGGCGGCTTTCACGATGCGTTCATTCTGCGAGGCAACGAAATTCCACCAGACCGTGCGTGAACCGAGTGGATCACCACCGATCAGCACCACGCGGGCTTCGCCCTGGCCCGCCTCCGCGCAGGCCAGCATGGGCTCGTCACCCCGCGCCAGCACGTGCATCGTCTGCGGCGGCAGGCGCGCGCCTTCGAGCGTCACGTCACCGCTGACGACATAGATCGCACGCTCTTCGGCCAACGGCAGCGGCAAGGCGTCGCCGGAAGTGAGCCTGATGTCCAGATAGAGCGCGGGCGAGCGCGCCACTACCGGCGACGTGGCACCGAAGGCCGCACCGACCAGCACGCGTACGGTGGCGCCGCCCACTTCCAGCACCGGAATCGCCGCCGCCGGCGTGTGCGCGAACGATGCATCGATGGCTTCATCCACTTCGGGCAGCGCCACCCAAAGCTGCAGACCGTGGCTGACACGTTCGACGCTGCGCAGATCGTCCGGCGTGCGTTCCGAGTGCACGATGCCGCGGCCGGCAGTCATCCAGTTGATCGCACCGGGCTCGATGCGCTGGACCACGCCGGTCGAGTCGCGGTGCTGCATGGCGCCTTCGAACAGGTAGGTCACAGTCGACAAGCCGATGTGCGGGTGGGGCCGCACATCGTGGTTGTCGCCGGGGCCTGCCGTGATCGGGCCAAAATGGTCGAAGAACACGAACGGGCCCACGGCCGCGCGGAGGGGCGAAGGCAGCAACCGCCGCACGGTGAAGCCACCGCCCAGGTCGCGCTGGACCGGGTCGATGCGCAACGGGTCGGTGTGTTCACCTGGATCGGCCATGGCGGGCTCCTGCGTGGATTCGTTGGGGGAAGGTGCGAACCTTAAACTTGCTGGTTCGCGCCGTCACGGCGCTCATCCCACCCGGAAGCGCATTGCCATGAGCCTCAAATGCGGCATCGTCGGGCTGCCCAACGTCGGCAAGTCCACCCTCTTCAACGCGCTGACCAAGGCCGGCATCGCGGCCGAGAACTATCCGTTCTGCACGATCGAGCCCAACGTCGGTGTGGTCGAACTGCCCGATCCGCGGCTCGCGCAACTGGCGCAGATCGTCGAGCCCGAGCGGGTCGTGCCGGCGATCGTCGAGTTCGTCGACATCGCCGGGCTCGTGGCCGGCGCCAGCAAAGGCGAAGGCCTCGGCAACCAGTTCCTGAGCCACATCCGCGAGACCGACGCGATCGTCAACGTGGTGCGCTGCTTCGACGACGAGAACGTGATCCATGTGGCCGGCAAGGTTGACCCGGTGTCCGATATCGAGATCATCCAGACCGAACTCTGCCTCGCCGATCTGGCTTCGGTTGAAAAAATGCTGCACCGCCAGATCAAGGCCGCACGTTCGGGCAATGACAAGGAAGCTGCCGCACTCGTGAAGGTGCTGGAGAAATGCCAGGCCGCGCTCGACCAGGCGCAGCCGGTGCGCGGCCTGGACTTCACGAAAGAAGAGCAGTTGATCCTGCAGCCGCTGTGCCTGATCACCGCCAAGCCGGCGATGTTCGTTGCCAACGTGTCCGAAGACGGCTTCGAAGGCAACGCATACCTGGAGCGGCTGCGCGAAATGGCCACCAAACAGGGTGCGCCGGTGGTGGCGATCTGCGCCAAGACCGAAGCCGAACTGGCCGACATGGAAGACGAAGACCGCCTGATGTTTCTGGCCGAAATGGGCCAGGACGAGCCCGGCTTGGCGCGCTTGATCCGCGCCGCTTTCAAACTGCTGGGGCTACAGACCTACTTCACCGCCGGCGTCAAGGAAGTGCGGGCCTGGACGATCCACGTCGGCGACACGGCCCCGCAAGCGGCCGGCGTGATCCACACCGACTTCGAGAAAGGCTTCATCCGCGCCCAGACGATTGCATTCGACGACTACGTGGCGTTGAAAGGCGAACAAGGCGCGAAAGACGCGGGGAAGATGCGGGCCGAGGGAAAGGAGTACGTGGTGAAGGATGGAGACGTGATGAACTTCTTGTTCAGTGGCTGAGATCCGCATGCGCACCCTCACCGACAACGAAACCCTCGAAGCCGCCCGGTCCCGGAACGTCCGCGACGCGCTGGCCGAAGATATCGGCCGTGGCGACTGGACTGCGATGCTGGTGCCGGCCGGGTGCCGTGCACAGGCCCGCGTGACCGCCAAGCAAGCCGCGGTGCTCTGCGGCGAGACGTGGTTCGAAGCCTGCGTCAAGGCACTCGATACCCGCGCTTCTGTCGAATGGCTCGCAGCCGAAGGCAGCACGGTCGAACCCGGCACCGTGGTCTGCCGCATCGAAGCGGACGCGAGAGCACTGTTGAGCGCCGAACGCCCGGCGCTGAACTTCCTGCAGATGCTGTCGGCGGTGGCCACCGTGACCCGGCGCTATGTGGACGCCATCGACGGCCTCTCGCCGAACCCGAAAGGCTGCGCGGTGTTCGACACCCGCAAGACCCTGCCCGGACTTCGGCAGGCACAGAAGTACGCGGTGCGCGTCGGCGGTGGGCACAACCAGCGGCTTGCGCTGTGGGACGGGATCCTGATCAAGGAGAACCACATCGCCGCAGCCGGCGGCGTCGCGGCAGCCTTGCGCGCGGCTTTCGCCCTGAACGCCGGCGTGATGGTGCAGATCGAGGTCGAGGACCTGGCCGAATTCCAGGCCGCGCTCGACGCCGGTGCTGAACACGTGCTACTGGACGACTTCAGTTTCGCCGACATGCGCCATGCCGTTTCCATCAATGCCGGCCGCGCGGTGCTGGAGGTTTCCGGCGGCGTCGACCTGGACACCATCCGCGAAATTGCCGCCAGCGGCGTCGACCGCATCTCGGTCGGCAAACTCACGAAAGACGTGCAGGCCGTCGACCTGTCGATGCGCATCGACGCGGGCTTTCCCTGAGCCTGGCGTTGCGATGAGTAGGCTTGCGGAAGCCTAAACTTGGAGCACCGATACGACGTGCTGAAACCCAACCCCCGCATGAGCGACGATGTCATCCTCGAAACCCGCGCACTGACCAAAGAGTTCAAGGGATTCGTCGCGGTCGATCGGATCGACCTGCAGGTTCGGCGCGGCACCATTCACGCGCTGATCGGCCCCAACGGTGCCGGCAAGACCACCTGCTTCAACCTGCTGACCAAATTCCTGGCTCCGACTTCCGGGCAGATCCTGTACGAAGGCCATGACATCACCGGCGAGAAGCCGGCCGCCATTGCCCGGCGCGGCATCATTCGTTCGTTCCAGATCTCGGCGGTGTTTCCGCACTTGTCGGTATTGGAAAACGTGCGCGTCGCGCTGCAACGCAAGCTGGGTACTTCGTTCCACTTCTGGAAGGCTGAGCGTTCGCTGCACACGCTGGACGACCGCGCGATGGAACTGCTGAAAGCCGTCGACCTGGACAGCTATGCAGCGCTGCCAGCGGTAGAACTGAGCTATGGCCGCAAGCGGGCGTTGGAGATCGCGACCACGCTGGCGATGGACCCCAAGCTGATGCTGCTGGACGAGCCCACGCAGGGCATGGGCAGCGAAGACGTCGACCGCATCCGGCAGCTCATCAAGAAAGTGGCGGCCAACCGCACAGTCCTGATGGTCGAGCACAACATGAGCGTCGTGTCCAGCCTGGCCGACACCATCACGGTGCTGCAGTCCGGCGCCAAGCTGGCCGAAGGCCCGTACGAGCAGGTTTCGAAGAACCCGGCGGTGATCGAGGCCTACATGGGCAGCGCTGCCACTGATCTGGTTGGCAGTCATTGATGTCGGCCTTCCTAGAAATCAAGGGCCTGCAGGGTTGGTACGGCGAGTCGCATGTACTGCACGGGATCGACTTTCATGTCGACGAAGGCGAGGTCGTCACCCTGCTCGGCCGCAACGGCGCCGGCCGTACCAGCACGCTGCGCGCCATCATGGGCTTGATCGGCACGCGCAAGGGCTCGATCAAAGTCCGGGGTACCGAGACCATCAACCTGCCGACGCACCGCATCGCGCGGCTCGGCATCGGTTACTGCCCCGAAGAGCGCGGCATCTTCTCCAGCCTGTCGGCCGAAGAGAACCTGATGCTGCCGCCGACACTGGCTGAAGGCGGCATGAGCATCGAGCAGATCTACGGCATGTTTCCGAACTTGCGGGAACGTGCGTCCAGCCAGGGCACGCGGCTGTCGGGCGGCGAGCAGCAAATGCTGGCGGTGGCGCGCATCCTGCGCACCGGTGCGCGCCTGTTGCTGCTGGACGAAATATCCGAAGGCCTGGCGCCGGTGATCGTGCAGAAGCTGGCCGAGATGGTGCGCAGCCTGCGCCAGCAGGGCTACACCATCGTGATGGTCGAGCAGAACTTCGTCTTTGCCGCCAAACTGGCCGACCGCTTCATGGTGGTCGAACACGGCGAAGTGATTCAACAATTCACGCAGGCCGAATTGCCATCGCGCATGGAAGACTTGCACGAATACCTGGGTGTCTGAGCGCGCGGAACCGCGCCCGGCAACCCTCTTTCAACCTGCTACAGAAGAAGGAAATCTCGATGAAACTGAACCGAATCGCCGCTGCCTGCGCTCTCGCGCTGGCCCCAGTGCTGGGTGCCTCGTTGGCCCATGCCGCCAGCAACGCCGTCGTGATCGGCGACATCGACGACATGTCGGGCCTGTACGCCGACGTCATCGGTGAAGGCGGCATCGTGGCCGTGAAGATGGCGATCGCCGACTTCGGCGGCAGCGTGCTGGGCAAGAAGATCGAATTCATCAGCACCGACCACCAGAACAAGCCGGACATCGGCGCTTCCAAGTTCCGCGAATGGGTCGACCAGAACGGCGTGACGATGGTGCTGGGCGGCTCGAACACCGGTGTCAGCATCGCGATGGCGAAGCAGGCCCTGGCGAAGAAGACACCGTTCATCGCCATCGGTGCCGCCGGCGCGTCGCTGACGAACCAGGACTGCACGCCCTACACGGTGCACTACGCTTACGACACCACGGCGCTGGCCAACGGTACCGCCAGCACGATCGTCAAGAACGGCGGCAAGACCTGGTACTTCCTGACGGCCGACTACGCCTTCGGCACCCAACTGCGTGACGCCGCGACCAAGGTGGTCGAAGCCAACGGCGGCAAGTCGCTGGGCGAGGTGCGGGTGCCGCTCGCGACGGCGGACTTCTCTTCGTTCCTGCTGCAGGCGCAGGGCTCGGGCGCACAGGTGCTGGGGCTGGCCAACGCCGGAGGTGACTTCGTCAACTCCCTGAAGGCGGCGCAGGAATTCGGCATCACCAAGACCATGAAGCCGGCGGCGCTGCTGGCCTTCATCTCCGACATCCATGGCCTGGGGCTGAAGGCCGCGCAAGGGCTGAACCTGACGGCCGCCTGGTACTGGGACCTGAACCCCGAAACGCGCGCCTTCTCCAAGCGCTACTTCGAGAAGATGAAGAAGGAGCCGGGCTATAACCAGGCCGCCTATTACTCGGCAACCATGC
>JALYUN010000246.1 GCA_030853725.1 Pseudomonadota bacterium
GCTCGGGCACCGGCGCCAGTGGCTGCGGCACGCCCTTCGGCGCGGCGGCGTGCGGGACAGCCGACCAGAGTTCGGCACTGACGGTCGGCACCGGCGAAGCACGCCAGTTGACCGCAAAGGTCAGCGCCGCCAGCAAGCCCAGGTGCGCCAGCACCGAAAGCGCCACCCCCGGTGCTGTGCTGTTGACGCGTTGAGGACGCAAGGCGTCATGGGGTAGATTGCCTTGCGCCATCGACAGAGGCATCTCAGTGTCGCCCGGCCGTTCCGTAGCAACTGAGCGCAGCCTTGCGGGGCGGCAAACGAAGAGCGTGCGGGAGCCTCATCTCAGGGGGTACCTTGCTTCACAGACAGGCCCACCCTGGCAATGCCAGCGCGTTGCAGCACGTCCATCACCCGCACCACGCTTTCGTAGCGCACACTCTTGTCGGCGCTGATAATCACCGGCACCTCGCTGGTACCACTGTTCGTGCCGCTGCCGCCGCCGGCATTCGGCGCCGCCGACTGCTTCTGCCGCACGCGCGCCACCAACTCGGTCAGCGCCACCGCCTCGGGGTCTTGCTGGTCCAGCCGCAGGCGCAGTTTTTCGTTGCTGCCAACGATGATCTCGATCACGCTGGTCGGCCGCTGGCTGCTCTTGCCCACCGATGGCAAATCGACCACGCCGGTGGTGATCAGTGGCGCGGTCACCATGAAGATGATCAGCAGCACCAGCATCACATCGATGAACGGGACCATGTTGATCTCGGTCATCGAACGCCGGCTGCGGCCGCCGCGTTGCATGACGCCGGGCATGTCAGTGCCGCCCGGACGCCCGAAGGCGCTGACGCATCCCCCCCGGGGGGCAGCGAACGAAGTGAGCTTGGGGGCCCGTCATGTCAGCCTTGTGTAGCGCCGCCGGTGCTCTGACCGGCGGTGCGCTGCAGGATGTTGCTGAACTCCTCGATGAAGGTTTCCAGCTGGATGGCGATGCGGTCGATGTCGCGCGCAAAGCGGTTGTAAGCCACCACTGCCGGGATCGCTGCGAACAGCCCAATGGCGGTGGCCACCAGCGCCTCGGCGATGCCCGGGGCCACGGTGGCCAGCGTCACCTGCGTCATGTTCGACAACCCGACGAAGGCGTGCATGATTCCCCACACGGTGCCGAACAGGCCCACGTAAGGGCTTACCGAGCCGACGCTTGCCAGAAAGCTCAGGTTGCTTTCGATCACGTCCAGTTCGCGCTGGAAACTGGCGCGCATGGCGCGGCGCGCGCCGTCGAGCTGCACGGTGGTGTCCAGCCGCCTTTCTCGCAGCTTCATGAATTCGCGCATGCCGCTGGCGAAGATGCGTTCCATCGTGGCGGTCTGCGGCTTCTGGCCGACGGCCTGGTTCAGCTCGGTCAGGCTGCGGCCCGACCAGAACTCGCGCTCGAATTCGTCGTTGCCGGCGCGCACCCGGCGCAGACCGAACAGCTTGCCGAAGATCACCGTCCAACTGACGAGTGAGGTCAGCGCTAGGCCGGCCATCACGATCTGCACCACCAGGCTGGCGTGCAGGACGAGTTGGGTGATCGACAGGTCTTGGTTCATGAGGCGTTCATCGGTCTTGATTCATCCAGAGCATGCAGCACTTCGCTCGGAATCCGGCGCGGCCGCAAGGTTCCGCTGTCGACACAGGCGATGCGGATTTCGCCTTCGGCCACCAGCGTGCGGCCGCGCCAGGCTTGTTGCACCAGGTTCAGCGAGGCCTGGCCGCTGGCGCGCACCGCCACGGTCAGATCCAGCAGGTCGTCCAGGCGAGCAGGGGCGTGATAGCGGACGCGGGTTTCGCTGACGATGAACATCGCGCCGCAGCGTTCGCGCAGCGCCTGCTGCTCGACTCCCAGGTGGCGCAGCCATTCGGTGCGGGCGCGTTCGAAGAACTTCAGGTAGTTGGCATAGAAAACGATGCCACCGGCGTCGGTGTCTTCCCAATAGACGCGCAGCGGGTGGCGGAAAGCTACCGGCAGGTCACGCGCGCCGTGCAGCGCCAGACCCGTCATCGACGGTGCGCGGCAGCAACCGGCTGCAGTTCTCGCGCCAGCCGTTGCAGCGCGGTCTGCAGCAGCGGCAGCGCGGTCGCGAAAGACAGCCGCACGAAACGCTGTGCATCGGCCGGGCCGAAGTCGCGGCCCGGGGTCAGCGCCACGTGGGCGCGCTGCATCATCTGCTGGCAGAAATCCCAACTACTGTCGCTGTAGCGTGAGCAGTCGAACCAGGCGTAGAAAGCCCCGTCGGGTGTCACCGGCACGTCCAGACCCAGCTCGCGCAGCGCGGGCACCACGAAGTCGCGGCGCTGGCGGAAAGCCGTGCGGCGGGTCTCGTATTCGGCCAACGATGCGGTTTCGAAACAGGCCAGTGCCGCATGCTGCGCCAGCGTGCTGGCGCAGATGTACAGGTTCTGCGCCAGCTTCTCGACCGGCGCGACCAGTGCGCTCGGCAGCACCATCCAGCCCAGGCGCCAGCCGGTCATGCCGAAGTATTTGCTGAAGCTGTTGATGCTGATGACGTCGTCACCGAACACCAGCGCACTCTGGCCGTAGGCGTCGTCGTAACTCAGGCCGAGATAGATCTCGTCGATGATCGCCACCCCACCGTGTGCGCGCACCACCTGCAGAATCTTGGCCATTTCGGCGGGCGCGATCGAGGTCCCCGTGGGGTTGCCCGGTGAGGCCAGCAGCACGCCGCGGGTGTGCTCGGTCCAGTGCGCAGCCACAGCCGCCGCATCGGGCTGGAAGCGCGATGCGGCCGTGGTCCGCAACAAGCGGGCGGTGGCACCCGTGGCGGCCACGAAATGCCGGTTGCAGGGGTAGCTGGGGTCGGGCATCAGCACCTCGTCTCCGGACTCGAACAGCGCACTGGTAATGAGCTGCAACGCGGCCGAAGCACCGGCCGTGACGACGATACGTTCTGGCGCCACCCGCAAGCCGAAGCGGGTGTCGTACCAGTTGGCGATGGCCTGGCGCAGGGGCCACTGGCCGAGCGCATCGGTGTACTGGGTCTGGCCATGCGCCAGGCAGTGTTGAGCCGCGCTCTGCACGGCTGCCACCGCGGTGAAGTCGGGCTCACCGATGTTCAGGAAGATCATCGGCTCGCCGCCCTGCGCCGGGTCGCACGCCGGGCTCCGGGCCAGCGCTGCCGCGGCCTTCGCAAACTCCATGACGTAGAAAGGTTCGATGTGATCGAGCCGGGAAGCGGTGCGGATGACAGGGGCGCTGGTCATCGGCGGGCGGGCCTCGCTTCGTTGGGTCTGATCTCGGCCGCAACCTTGTCGAGTACGCCGTTGACGTATTTGTGGCCGTCGGTGCCGCCGAAGGTCTTGGCCAGCTCCACCGCTTCATTGATGGCGACGCGGTAAGGAATGTCGATGCAGTGCTGCAGTTCGTAGGTGCCGATCATCAACACTGCATGCTCCACGGGCGACAGCAACGTGGTCTTGCGGTCTACGTGGCGCACCAGTACCGCGTCCAGCGCCGAGGCCTGGGCGATGCTGCCCAACAGCAGCGCGTCGAAATGCTCACGGTCGGCCTTGCTGAAGCCGTCCATCACCATCAGGTCGGCCGCGATCACGCTGCCTTCGGCGCCCGACAGCAACCACTGATACAGCCCCTGCATCGCCAGTTCGCGCGAACGGCGGCGGGCGGATTTCGGTTTTTTCGGCGCGGGCCGGGGGGCGTCGACCGCTTTGTTAGTCGGTATTTCCATCAGTTCAGACCGGTCACAGCGGCGCCATCACAGATCGCTCAACAGATTCGCCATCTCCACTGCGACCCGCGCCGCGTCGCGGCCCTTGTCGGCCGCCCGGGCCCAGGCCTGGGCCTCGTTTTCGACCGTGAGTACAGCGTTGGCAACGGGCACGTTGTGCGCCAGCGAAACGCGGCTGATACCCGCCGCGCTTTCGTTGGCGACCAGTTCGAAGTGGTAAGTCTCGCCGCGGATCACGCAGCCGAGCGCAATCAGCGCGTCGAAGTCGTCGGAATCGGCCAGTGCGTTGAGCGCCAGTGGAATCTCCAGCGCACCGGGCACGGTGAGGTGCACGATCTCGGCCGTATCCACATCCAGCCGTTCGAGTTCGGCCAGGCAGGCTTCGGCCAGCTTCTGGGTCACGGGTTCGTTGTAGCGGGCGCGGACGATGCCGATGCGCAAGCCTTCGCCCTGCAGTTCGCCTTCGCTGCCCTGGTCGGCCTTCATCATGGCGCGACCTTGCGGCTAGACCGGGTACTGACGACGCTCAGCCGCGGTTCTGGCGCGGCGGCCTCCGCAGCGCCGTCGAAGCCGGTGATTTCGAGCCCGTAGCCGGCCATGCTGGGCATGCGGCGCGGGCTGCCCAGAAGCCGCATGCGGCGCACCCCCAGGTTGCGCAGGATCTGCGCCCCGATGCCGTAGGTGCGCAGGTCCATCTGCGAGCGCGGCGCCGGTGGCTTCGGACTGCCGGGTTGGGCCAGCAACCGCGGCAACAGTGCAGCGGCGTCGCTGCTGCTGCAGTTCAGCAACACTGCCACCCCGCACGGACCGCTGCGCAACTGCGCCAGCGCCTTGCCGAGTGGCCATGAATGCCCGCTGCCGCCGACATCGAGCAGGTCGAAGGCGGTAAAGGGCTCGTGCACCCGCACCGGCACTTCGTCTTCGGCCACCCACTGCCCGTGCGTCAGAGCCAGGTGGACGAAGCCGCCCTGGTCCTGATAGCCGATGCACTCGAATTCGCCCTGTGGTGTCTGCAGCCGACGTGTGCCGACGCGTTCGATAAGGGTTTCATGGTGGCTGCGGTGGCTGATCAGGTCGGCGATGGTGCCGATCTTCAAGCCGTGGGTGGCCGCAAAGCGTTCCAGGTCGGGCAAGCGCGCCATGGTGCCGTCGTCGTTCATGACTTCGCAGATCACCGCAGCCGGCAGCAGGCCGGCCATGCCAGCTAGGTCGCAGCCGGCTTCGGTATGACCGGCGCGCATCAACACGCCGCCGTCCTGGGCCTGCAGCGGGAAGATGTGACCGGGTTGTACCAAGTCGGCCGGCCCCGCGTCGCGCGCCACCGCAGCTTGCACCGTTCGGGCCCGGTCGGCGGCCGAGATACCGGTCGTGACCCCAGTGGCAGCCTCGATCGAGATCGTGAACGCAGTGCCGTGGCGGGTGCCGTTGCGCGCGGCCATCGGCGGCAGTTGCAGCCGTTCGCAGCGCTCACGTGTCAGGGTCAGGCAGATCAGGCCGCGCGCATGGCGGGCCATGAAGTTGATGGCTTCGGGTGTGACGTGCTCGGCCGCCAGCACCAGATCCCCTTCGTTTTCGCGATCTTCCTCGTCGACGAGGATGACCATGCGGCCGACGGCCAACTCGGCCACCAGTTCGGGTACGGGGGTGATGGACATCGGTGCGATTGTAGGTGGCCTGCAGGGAAGCGCAGCCCGTCGGACTTCTACAACGACACTGCCGGCTCGAAGCCGGCAGTGGTGCATGTGCGAACCCTGCGGCGACTGCCGCTCGATGTCTTCAGGCCGGTTTGCGGCGACGCACGGCAGCACCGGCTGCGGCCAGCGCCAGCCCCGCCAACGCCAGCGAACCCGGCTCCGGTACGTTGCCGCCGGTCTCGCCCGAGAGGACGCCGACCCGGATCGAGTCGAAGCCGACAGCATCGACGCTGGCGCCCGTGGGAGACTGGTTAACCCCGATCAGGACTTGGTCGAAGGTGTCAGTAGTCGATTGCCCTTTGACGCCGAGGAACAGCAGGTTGCCGTTGTTGCTGGCCGCTGCGGTGAAAGGAACGTTACCGCTGAAGACCATTTCCCCGGCGCGCATCAACGTCACGCTGACACCCAGATCAAAGTCGCCCAGGTCGGTGGCAAAGAACGAGAAAGCTGAAAGCGCTTGACCATTGAAGGCATAGCTGAATCCACTGGTGGATTCGAGCCAGTGCCCTGGATCGACCAGACCGCCAGGACCACCGATGGGTGGCAACCCGGTGGTGGTGTTGTACCGGCCGAGTGAAGGCGAGGCCACCATCCCATTGATGACGGAATAGTTACCGCCGACCGTGGCCGAGCCGCCGGTGTAGTTGAAGTTCGCGGCGGGCTGCGGGCCTTCGAATTCGTTGCCACCCAGATTGGATACGCCGCTGTCGAACCCGGCAATCGCGGCAACCATGGGCAGCGTCAACGCCGGCGGTGCTGGGTTGTTGAGGAGGGGTTCTTTCGGCGGCTGCAGTTGCGTGGTCATCATGAAATCTGCGTTCGCAGCGGCGACTGTTGCAAGCAGTCCGGAAAGCAGCAGTGCAGTGCGCAGGCGACGCGTCGGGGTGGTCATCGGGTACTCCAGGGGTTACTTTTCAATGCTGAAACAGCCTAGTCGTGAACAAAGTAGCAAACCCCGTGCCGTTCGACAAAACCGTTCTCCCACAATGACTTAGGGGGTGCCCCCCTGTCCGTGGGGGGGCAGAGCTGTCAAGAAATCCGACGCCTGAGCCAACGGTCGCGCCACTAGCCGCAGATCGGCGCCAATGGCACGGACGTCGGTGAACCGCAGTCGCCTTGCTTCCGCCAACGCACCCAGCGCGGGGATATCGACCAGTCCGCGACCAGGCCCGATCAGCGTCGGCGCCAGATACAGCAGCAATTCGTCGACCAGGCCAGCATCGAACAGCGCGCCACTCAGCATCGGCCCGGCTTCGACATGCAGTTCATTGATCTCGCGAGCCGCCAGTTCTTGCATCAGTAGCGGCAGATCGATCGCGGCGTCGGTGGCGTCGGTCGGGTCGGTGCGGCGGCACACCAGTACCTCAGCACCTCGGCGCTCTAGTACAGCTTGGCGTTCGACATCGTCGCAAGCGGTTGCCACGAGGACGCGCCCCGGCGGCGTCAACAGCCGCGCCGTCGGGGGCAGTCGCAGGCGTGAGTCAGCCACCACTCGAAGGGGCTGCAACGCGGACGGCACATGGCGCACGTCGAGGCGCGGGTCATCGGCCAGCACGGTGCCGATGCCGGTCAGCACCGCACCGGCGCGGCGGCGCCAGGCGTGGCAGTCAGTCTGAGCCTCTGAGCCCGTTATCCATTGACTGACCCCACTCGACAGCGCCGTGCGGCCGTCCAAAGAAGCCGCCAGCTTCAAACGTACCCAAGGCCGGCCGCGCTCCATGCGGCTGAAAAAACCGATGTTGAGTTCGCGTGCGGCGTTGGCGATTTCGCCATCGGCAAGCTGGACCTCCAACCCGGCGGCCTGCAGTCGGCGCAGGCCTTCACCATCGACAGCCGGGAAGGGGTCGGCGATGGCCACCACGACCTTCGACAGCCCGGCGGCAATCAGTGCTTCGCAGCAAGGTGGCGTGCGGCCGTGGTGCGCGCACGGCTCCAGCGTGACCCACGCGGTGGCGCCGCGCAGATCGGTCCCAGCGGCTCGCGCAGCGCGCAGCGCCATCACTTCGGCATGGGCACCGCCGGCTTGTTGGGTAGCACCTTGTCCCAAGATGCTGCCATCGGCTCGTCCTATGACGCAGCCTACCCGTGGGTTCGGATCGCTTAAGCCAATCGAAGTTTCAGCGAGCGCCAATGCGATTTCGAGCCGAGAAAGGTCCAGCGGCGAAAGCAACTGGCGCAACGAGTCAATCAGCGCAGCCGGCGCAGAAGCCTTCACGGCGCGGGCTGATGCTGACGCGTGTTGCTGTTGACGAAGTTTCCAACGCTGGGATCGGCCAAGCTGTCGACAGGGCAGGTGTCGACGGCTGCGATCACCAGAAAGTTCTGGTTCGTCAGCAGTTCGGCCTTTGTCACGCTGATGTACGTTCGCGGGTGATCCGGGTTCGGTGACGAGTCGTTTGCAGTCGGCGTGTAGCGGCAGACCTTCAGGGCCGTCGCGCCACTGTCAGCAATGGTCCAGGCCGGGCTCGCTTCAAAACCCAGCGGGGCCACGACGAGCGTTCCCGACCACTGCGCGTTGACATCGGGAGTGACAGCGCAGTAGTAGCTCACGCTGGCCTGCGAGGCGGCGACCGCTGCGCTGAGCGGGCTGTCGTCGAAACAAGTGGCTGACGCCGGCGTTGCTGGCGGCGCAGCAAGCGCCATGTCCAGGTTCAATGCGGAGCCTGTGGGATTCTCGGCAACCGCAGCGGTCGGCACTGCGTTGTAGGCAAACCGGACGTTGCCGCTGATGAACCAGAGAGGCGTCGGCCCACAGGCGTTGATGTTGCCGATGTTTAGGTCGGCCGTGGTCGCCGCTGTGGTCTGACACAGGAACACCACGCCAGTCACGTTGTTGAACACCCA
>JALYUN010000255.1 GCA_030853725.1 Pseudomonadota bacterium
GCCTCGAGCCCGGCCATTCTGAATAACCCGGTGCGCGCTGCGCACGTTAGCGCTGCCTATCGGAGCCTGTCTCATATGAGATTCATTGCCACTATTCATCCCAAGAGGTACAGTTAGCGCTTATTCAAGAAGCCGCAGCGAAACTGGCCTTCTGCCGATGCTTGTTAGAGAGCCCCGCCGCGCCTACGGCGATTCCGCCGACTTGCTTACAGCGCAAACCGCCGCCAGCGCGCTGGCCGTGTTTTTCCGCATGGCGGACCGCTGGGGTCTGGAAGCCGGCCAGAAGCAGGCGTTGCTCGGCACCAGCCGCAGCGTGTACTACCGCTGGCAGGCTGGCGAGGTCACCGCGCCACTGGACCCCGCAACTGCAGAAAGGCTCAGTTACCTGTTTCGCATTTATGCGGCACTGCAGGTGCTGTTGCCGGTGCGTGAACGCGCCGACGCCTGGTTGCAGGCACCGAACAGCGCCGCGTTGTTCGGCGGCGGTACGGCCTTGGCGCGCATGCTCGGCGGCCAGGTCGGCGACCTGAAAGTGGTGGCCGACTTTCTGGACGCGCAACGCGGGGGCGACTTCGCTTGACGGCGCGTGCGGTCGCCGTGCCGTGGCAGGCTTCGTACCGCGCGATTCCCAGCCGTTTCCCGCCGGTTTCGCTGTTCGAAGACGTAGCCGACCCGGACGAACTTGATGCCGTGTTCGCCCTGCAGGCGCTGACGAATCCGCGCTTGCGCATGGCGGCAGGCGCTATCGATCTGGTGCCGCGCAGCGAGCGGGTTTCCGGCTCCGGCAGTACACCGGTGATGGCGGCCTTCACCCACCTCAACCCTCAAGGCTCCCGCTTCTCCGATGGCACCTGGGGTGTGTATTACGCAGCAGAGAGTCTGGAAACCGCCATCGCCGAAGTCGGATTCCATGCGGCCCGCTTCATGGCCGAAACCGCGCAGCCGCCCATCGACATCGACTACCGAAGTTATGTGGCAGAGATCGTGCAGCCGCTGCACGACCTGCGCAGCCGCCACTGGGCTGCGGTGCACGAACCTGATAGCTATGGCGCCTCGGTGCTGCTGGCTCGTGTTTACCGCGCCGCACAATCCTGGGGTTTGCTGTACCGGTCGGTGCGCAGATCCGGCGGCGAGTGCGCAGCTGTGCTGCGCCCGAGGGCGATTCGGCTGCCGGTGGTGCAAGGCGCCCATTTCAGTCTGCGTTGGGACGGGCATGTGATTTCAGACTGGTTCCTCAAGTCGGACCACCATTCACTCGTCGTGCGATGAAGACGCTTGACAGGTTGCCGCCTCGGTTCAATCATCTTTCGCACAGGGGCGTTCAACCCGCAGCCACTGCCGGTTGCGTTTACGGGCAATTGACGATCGGAGCATTCGATGAAACTCATTCTGTGGCGCTTCTCCCTGCTGGCGATGCTCTTGTTTTCAAGAGCCGCACTTCTACCAAACGCCCATGCTGCCGATGACAACAAGACCCGGCCGGGTCTGTCGTTCGTGCAGTTCCCCTCGCCCAACCTGCAGACCGGTGGGTTGCTCACCCTCAAGGGCAAGCTGAGCTTCCCGTCCGCCGGCGCTACAGGCTCGCCTTTCGAGCGCCGCAAGCTGCCTGCGGTGTTGATCCTGCACGGTTCGTCCGGGGTCGATGCGCGCGGTGACTTCTACGAAGCCGCGCTCAACGCAGCCGGCTTCGTGACGCTGCAAATCGACATGTGGGAAGCGCGCGGCGTCACCGGCATCGCAAACCGGCCGCAGGCGCCGATCCTGACCTACCCGGACGCGTTCTCGGCACTGGCCTTCCTGTCGGCCGACCCGCGTATCGACGCAGCCCGCATCGGCGTTGTCGGTTTCTCCTGGGGTGGTGTCGTGAGCCTGGGTGCGGCCGAGCGCCTGTACGCGGGCAACTTCGGCGGTGGGCGCCGCTTTGCCGCGCATGTGGCGAACTACCCCGTTTGCTACGGTGCCAACAACACCTCGATTCCCGCGCTGAATCCGCCGGCCGCGGTAGGCACCCAGTTTCTGAATCTGACCGGGGCGCCCGTGCTGATCCAGATCGGCAGCAACGACGACTACGACAACGGCGTCGGGCCGTGCCAGCGCCTGGCAGCGTCGGTCAACCCCGGCAACAACCACATCGTCGAGGTCCAGACCTACCCCGGCGCGTATCACGCCTTCGACCGCCTGATGATTCCGGTTGTCGCACCGGACCCCTTCGGCAACGAAGGCAGCTATTTCACCAGCGGCGTGGTGCCAGTGGTGCGCATCGTGCCGAACGTCGACCAGGCCTATCAAGCGCGCGACCGCGCGGTAGCCTTCTTCAAGCAGCATCTCTGACGCCGCTGCGCAAACGACGCGCTACTCGACCACCTTCACAAGCTGCCCCAGCCGCGGCTCACCTTCGACATAGACCCCGTTCAAGAGCCGCAACTGCGATTCGGCATTCGGGCCCAGCGGGCTT
The DNA here is from genome assembly GCA_030853725.1 of Pseudomonadota bacterium. Lineage (GTDB taxonomy): Bacteria > Pseudomonadota > Gammaproteobacteria > Burkholderiales > Burkholderiaceae_C > Rubrivivax. The sequence continues at coordinate 2,456 of JALYUN010000255.1, forward strand.
GATCGGGCCAATTGCGCGAAGCCGCCGCGTGGGTACGGCACTGCATTCAGCACCCACGGTTTGGCGGCGGCTCGGTCGGCCGCGGTCAATGCGCGGAACGACGCTTCGGCTTCACGCAGGCCCGGCTCGGCGCGCTGCAATGCTTGCGCGTCGCGCGCCGCATAGCCCAACACATAGGCCCGGTTGCCGGGACCGCTGACGATGGTCGCGACCAGCGATTTGCTCTGGCCCTGCGCGTTGCGCGCCGTGCCTTCGAAATGTGTGGCCGGCAGGCCGTTCAAGCTGCGCCGTTCGGTGCGGCCCTGCTGCGCGCCGAGTTGCTGACGCAGGATCGATTCGGGGTCGTTGCCGGCCTTTTCGGGTACAGGCTGCAGCACCAGTCCGGCATCGCCCTGGGGGTCGACCAGCACCAGCGATTCGGCCGAGTTCTGAATCGACCAGCCCGCCGGTGCCGTCAGCGCGAAGCCGAGCGGACCATGGTAGAAGTTGCGCCCGCGGACCAGGCCTTGTGCAGGACTGTCCCCGAAGCTCAGGCCGTCGATGGCTTTCAGGTAGCGCGCCTGGCCATCGTCGGCCCAGGGGTGGCCCGCGCGCTTGATGCCAGCCACCTTGGCGCGAATCTGCTGCAGCCGCGCGTCGTTGGTGGGGTGCGACGCCAACCAGCCCCCACCTTGCGGCGCCGGCTTGCCGGCGGCCTTGGCCTGGTCGGCCGCGAAGCGCTCCTGGTTCTTCAATACTTCGATCACGTCGACCATGTTCTTCGGGTCGTAGTCGCTGCCGGCCAGGTAGTCGGCGCCGAGCTCGTCGGCCTGCAGTTCCTGGTCGCGACTGTAGGAAGCGATGTAGCCCGCGGCCGCGTTCTGCGCACCCTGCGAAGCCAGGCTGCCGGCGCCGGCGACTCCCTGCGATTCCAACACTGCACCCAACACGGTGGCCGCCAGCACGCCGAAGCCAGCGGTCTGCTGCCGCGTGGCGCGCGCTGCCCCATGGCGCGCCGTGACGTGGCCGATCTCGTGGCCCATCACGCCGGCCAGATCGGCCTCGCTGTCCATGAAGGCCATGATGCCGCGCGTGACGTAGACATAGCCGCCTGGCAAGGCGAAGGCATTCACCTCAGAGCTATCGAGCACCGTGAAGTGCCAGTCCAGGTCGGGCCGCTGCGAATGCGAAGCCAGCCGCCGCCCGATGCCGCTCACATAGGCCTGCAATGCCGGGTTCTGCACCACACCGTAGTCGGCCAGAACCTGCTTGTGTTGTTCGGCGCCGACCTTGATCTCTTCGGCGACCGACATCGCACTGCGTTCGTTCTTGCCGGTAACGGGGTTCTGCACCACCGATCCGCAGGCAGCGAGAGCAACGACCAACACCGGCGCCAGACGCCAAACCTTCGCAACGTTCAACATGCGCAACTTCTCGAACCAAGTAGAGCCGCGGAACCGGCTTTGCCGGGCCGCAGGCGAACACCCCCCTCGGGGGGCAGCGAGCGCAATCGAGCTTGGGGGCCCAAAATTCAGGCCAGACTTCTGAGTTCGCGCAAGGCCACCGAGAGCATTGCCAAGTCGACTTGCGGCGCCTCCGCCAGCTCGGTCAGCAAGCGCTGCGCCCGCTCCAGTGCGCCATGCTCCGACGCCTTCCACACCTCCAGTGTGGCTTGCGCGTCGTCGTTCTGGGCGTGCGACAAGGCTTCACCGGTCAGCGTGCGCTGCAGGTCGGCCAAATCGTCGGTCAGCGAGGTCTTCGCCAGACCGTGCCAGTAGTTCTCGGCCGGCAAGGCATCGATCAGCGTCTGCAGCCGCGGCATGTCCAGCAGTTCACCGATCGAGATTAGCAAGTCGGCCACGCGTTCGGGTGGCTGCTGGGTCGACTCGGCCAGTTCGGTCACGTCCAGCGATGCCACCAGTGCATCCGAAGCCGCCAGCCGTTGCGCCAGCGCGGCCGGAACGCCGGCGTCGATCCACGGCTGCGCGGCCAGCATCAAGCGGTTGCGCACGGCGGCGTGGCGTTCGTCGTAAAGCCGGGCATATAGGCTGTCGACGCCGGGCTTGGCGCGCGTGATGGTGCCGGCCATCGGATCGGCCAGCCGTTTGCTGCGCAGGAACCAGCGTGTGGCGCGCAGCGTCAGGTGGTCGAGTTCGGTCAGCATCTGCGCCTGAATCTCGTCGCGCACCACGTTGTCCAGCGCCTCGATGCCCAGCCAGTGCTCCACGTGGCTGAAGTTCTCGCGTGCCAGCAGGTAGGCGCGCACGATCTGCGACGACGTGGCGCCGGTGGCTTCCATCAGGCGATGGACGAAGGTCACGCCCACCCGGTTGATCATGCTGTTGATGACGTGGGTGCTGACGATTTCGCGTTTGAGCGGGTGGCGCTGCAACGTCTCGCCGAGTTCGCCCCGCAGCTTCGCCGGGAAGTAGCGCCCGATCGCCGTGCCGACCCACGGGTCTTCCGGCAGGTTCGACTCCAGCATTTCGTCGTACAGCCACATCTTGCTGTAAGCCAGCAGGACCGAGATTTCCGGGTTCGTCAGCCCCTGGTGCTGGCCCTTGCGGCTGGCGATCTCGTCGTCGGAGGGCAGGAATTCAATGGCGCGCGCCAGCCGGCCCTGTTTTTCCAGGAAGCGAATGAAACGCGCCTGCTGCTCCAGCACCCGCGGGCCTACGCGCCGCGTCAGCGAGACGATCTGGGTCTGGAAGTAGTTGTCGCGCAGCACCAGCGCGGCCACGTCGTCGGTCATCTCGGCCAGCAGCGTGTTGCGCTGTTTGCCGGTCATCTCGCCGTCTGAAATCGCCAGGCCCAGCGCAATCTTGATGTTGACTTCGTGGTCCGAGGTGTCGACCCCGGCCGAGTTGTCGATCGCGTCGGTGTACAGCCGCACCCCGTTCTGCGCGGCTTCGATGCGGGCGCGCTGCGTCATGCCGAGGTTGCCGCCTTCGCCCACGACCTTGCAGCGCAGTTCGCGGCCGTCGATGCGCACGGCTTCGTTGGCACGGTCGCCGACTTGCGCATGCGATTCACCGCTGGCCTTGATGTAGGTGCCGATGCCGCCGTTGTAGAGCAGGTCGACCGGCGCCTTCAGGATCGCCGAGATCAAATCGGCCGGTGTCAGCTCACCGGCTGAAATGCCCAACACTGCCGCGGCCTGGGGCGATACGGGAATCGCCTTGAGCGAACGCGGCCAGATCCCGCCGCCGGTAGAGATCAGCGTGCTGTCGTAATCGGCCCAGCTCGATCGCGGCAGGTCGAACAGGCGCTGTCGCTCGACCCAGCTCTTGGCAACGTCGGGGTCGGGGTCGATGAAGACATGACGGTGGTCGAAAGCCGCCACCAGGCGCGTGTGTTTCGACAGCAACATGCCATTGCCGAACACGTCGCCCGACATGTCGCCGACGCCCACGCAAGTGAAGTCGGTTGTCTGGATGTCGATACCGATCTCGCGGAAGTGGCGCTTGACGCTTTCCCAGGCACCGCGGGCGGTGATGCCCATCTTCTTGTGGTCGTAGCCCACGCTGCCACCCGAAGCGAAGGCGTCGCCGAGCCAGTGGCCGTATTCGGCGCTGATGGCATTGGCGAAGTCGCTGAAGGTGGCCGTGCCTTTGTCGGCAGCCACCACCAGGTAGGGGTCGTCGCCGTCGATGCGGCGCACCAGTGGCGGCGGCACCACGGTGTCGCCGACCCGGTTGTCGGTCAGGTCCAGCAGGGCGCGCAGGTAGTCCTGGTAACAGCTGATGCCCTCTTTCATGAACGCGTCGCGGTCGGTCACCGGTGGCGCCTTCTTCAGCACGAAGCCGCCCTTCGATCCCACCGGCACGATCACCGTGTTCTTGACGATCTGCGCTTTCACGAGCCCCAGCACTTCGGTGCGGAAGTCTTCGGCCCGGTCGGACCAGCGCAGGCCACCGCGTGCGACCCGGCCGCCGCGCAAGTGAATGCCTTCGAAGCGCGGTGAGTAGACGAAGATTTCAACCAGCGGGCGCGGGTCGGGCAGGCCCGGCACGGTCTTCGAGTCCAGCTTCAGGCTCAGGAACGGGCGCCGCGGGCCCGGGTCGCCGCTGGCGCCGATGCCGGTACGCCACAGGTTGGTGCGCAGGGTCGACTTCACCAGGCCCAGATAGTGCCGCAGCACGCGGTCTTCGCTCAGGTTGGCAACCTCTTCAAGCGCCGCTTCGATGGCTGCGGCCTGGCCCGCAAAAGCTGCGTCGTCGGCCGCTGTCGGATCGAAGCGCAGCTTGAACAATCGCACCAGCATGCGCCCGATGTGCGGGTGCGCCGACAGCGTGCTTTCGATGAAGCTCTGCGACAACGCAAATCCGGTCTGGCGCAGGTACTTTGCGTAGGCGCGCAGGATCACCACGTCGTCGGCCGCCAAGCCGCCGGCCAGCACCAGGCGGTTGAATTCGTCGTTCTCGACCCGGCCGCTGAAGACCGCGGCGAAGGCTTCCTCGAACAGCGGCGCCAGCTTCTCCAGGTCGACCTCGTCGGCTGCGGCCACCTGCAATTCGATGTCGTGGATCCAGACCGGCAGGCCGTCTGCCGGCGTGATCCTGTAGGGAATTTCGGCCATCACCCGCGCGCCCATCCGTTCGAGCATCGGCAGCGAGTCCGACAGCACCACCGGACCGCCCACGTGGTAGAGCTTGAAGCCGAGCCGGCCGTCGGCCGATTCCGGCGCGCGGTACAGGCTCAGGCCCAGATCGCCCGCGGTAGACAAGGTCTGCATCTTGCGCACGTCAGGTACTGCTGCGCGCGCTGCCACCGTTTCGCGGTAGGCGGGCGGGAAGGCATGGGCGTAGCGCTTGGCCAGCTTCAGACCTTCGGCTTCACCGAGCTCGTCGACCAACGCGTCGCGCAACTCGTCTTCCCAGCGGCGCGAGGCGGCTGCCAGGCGGGCTTCGACATCGGCCCGGTCGTACGCCGGGATCTCGTCCGGCGTGGTGCGCACCGTGATGTGGATGCGCGCCAGCACGGTGTCCGACAGCAGCACGTCGAAATCGGCCGCGCTGCCGTTGAAGCAGCGCGTGAGGATGTCGATGAAGCGGTAACGCATTTCGGTGGAATACGCATCACGCGGCACGTAGATCAAGCACGAAATAAAGCGCTCGAACGGATCGCGGCGGATGAACAGCCGCAGCCGTTGGCGCTCACCCAGGTGCAGGATGCCGAGCGCGTGTTCCCGCAGCGCCTGCAGGTCGATCTGGAACAGCTCGTCCCGCGGGTAGCTTTCCAGCACGTGTACCAGCGCCTTGCCCAGGTGACTGGCGGGCGCCAGGCCTTCCTGCTCGACCACCGCAGCCAGCTTGCCACGCACCAATGGCGTGTCGGAAGCCCGTTCGGCGTAGGCGGCCGAGGTCAGCAACCCCAGGAAGCGGTGTTCACCGACCACCTGCCCAGCGGCGCTGTAGCGCTTGATGCCGATGTAGTCGGTGTAGCCCGAACGGTGCACCGTGCTGCGCGCGTTGGCCTTGGTGACGATCACCACCGGCATCGGGCTCTTGGCCATTTCACGGGCCTGCGCCGGCAGTGCCGCAAAGCTGCCCGACGTGGCAACGGCATTGACCCCGGTGGGGCTTTCGCGAAGGATGCCGAGGCCGCTACCTGGTACCACCCGCAACGACACGCCGCCGTCGTCATCGATCAGGTCCTGTTGGCGGTAGCCCAGCAACAACAGCTTGTCGTCGGCCAGCCAGTCGACGAAGGCACGGGTTTCGGCCAGTTCATGGGCAGTCACGCCGGGCGGTCCGGGGTCGAGCTCGGCATGGACCGACTTCAATCGCTGGAGCATGGCCGGCCAGTCTTCCACTGCCGACCGCACATCGGACAACGCGCGTTCCAGTCCGTCGGCGAGCTGCGTGCGGGCCGCGTCGTCGACCAGGCGGTCGACTTCGATGTGCATGATCGATTCGAGGCCGGTCTTCTGCCCTGGCGAACGCGGCTTCACCGCTTGCAGCACGCCTTCCTTGTTGCGTTCGACCGCCATCACCGGGTGGATGATCTGGTGCAGCATCAGGCCCTGGCGATTGATCTCCATTGCCGCCGAGTCCACCAGGAACGGCATGTCGTCGTTGACGATCTCGATCACGGTGTGGCGTGACGCCCAGCCGCTGTCGGCCACCGTGGGGCTAAAGACCCGCAGCCGGGCGCGGCCCGGGTTGCGCTTGCTTGCGAAGCGCCACAGCGAAAGCGCTGCGCCGTAGAGGTCTTCAGCGCTGCGCTGCGCCGCGTCTTCCGGGTCGAGCTGGGCATACAGCAAGCCAACGAAGACGGCGACCGCGTCGCGCTCGGTGGCGGTCACCTTGGTGGCGACCAGCGCCGTGACTTCGTTCAGTCGGTCCAGCTTGCGCTTATCTCCGGGTGCGGGCATTGAAGGCCTCCTCTTGTTCGTTGATGGCGGGCGCTGCCCGCCGCGAAGATTGTGCGCTGCCCTCGCCCGTTGAATCAAACCTCAGCGACCTTTAGCGACCTCTAGCGATACCGCGAGAATTCGCCGGAGTCCACCTTGGCCAGAAATTTCTTCAGCGCCGACTTCACCACCGGCATCAGGACGTACAGGCCGACGATGTTGAAGTTACCGGGCCATTGCCCGCCAGCGCGCAAGCCCGGCGCAGAACCGCCAGCGGGTATCGCGCGGTCACTTTTTCTCGTTCAACTCGATCTTGACCGCCAGCACGTCCATGTCGTCCTGATGCTCCAGCGTGACTTCGATGTCTTCGGGTCGGATCGCCACGTACTTCGAAATCACCGCCACCAGTTCGCGCTGCAACGCCGGCAGATAGTCGGGTGCTTCGGCGCGGCCGCCGCGCTCGTGCGCCAGGATGATCTGCAGGCGCTCCTTGGCGATGCTGGCGGTCTTCTTCTTCTCGCCGAACAGGCGACTCATCAACGACATCACGTCAACCTCCACCGAACATGCGCTTGAAGAAGCCCGGCTTCCGCGCGGTGGTGAAACGCATCGGCCGTTCCTGGCCCAGGAAGCGCTCGATCACGTCTTTGTAGGCTTCGGACACATCGCTGTCGGCCATGTGGATCGCGGGCACGCCCTGGTTCGAGGCGTCCAACACGGCTTCACTCTCGGGAATGACGCCGATCAACGGAATGCGCAGGATCTCTTCGATGTCGGTGATCGACAGCATCTGCCCGCCCTGCACCCGGCCGGGGTTGTAGCGCGTCACCAGCAGGTGTTCCTTGATCGGCTCCTTGCCTTCGATGGCGCGCTTGGTCTTCGAGCCCAACATGCCCAGGATGCGGTCGCTGTCGCGCACCGATGAGACCTCGGGATTGGTGACTACCAGCGCTTCGTCGGCGAAGTGCATGGCCATCATCGCGCCGCTCTCGATACCGGCCGGTGAGTCGCAGACGATGTACTCGAAGTCCATCGCCGCCAGTTCGTTGATCACGCGCTCGACGCCGTCTTGCGTCAACGCATCTTTGTCGCGGGTCTGTGACGCGGCCAGGATGTGCAGGGTGTCGATCTGCTTGTCCTTGATCAGTGCCTGCGTCAGCTTGGCCTCGTCCTGGATCACGTTGATCAGGTCGTAGACCACGCGGCGCTCGCAACCCATGATCAGGTCCAGGTTACGCAGTCCGACATCGAAGTCGATGACCGCGGTCTTGTGGCCCTTGAGCGCCAGGCCGGCCGCGAAGCTGGCACTGGTGGTGGTCTTGCCGACCCCGCCTTTGCCGGAGGTGACGACGATGATTCTGGCCACGGTTGTGGTCCTTTCGCTGGAAGATGAAGGGCGTCAATTCGACGGGCGCGTCAGCGGCTCTATCACGAGCCGTTCGCTCTCCAGCCGAACCTGCGCCGGCTTGCCTTTGACGTCCGCAGGCAAGTCGGCTTCGATGGTGAGATAGGTGCCGGCGATGGAAACCAGTTGCGGCTCCATCACCGTGGCAAAGATGCGCGCTTGCGTGTCGCCACGAGCGCCGGCCACGGCCCGGCCACGCAGCGGGGCGTAGACGTGGATCGAACCGTCGGCGATGACCTCGGCGCCGTCGTTGACGATGGCCAGCATCACCAGGTCGCCACCGCGGGCGTAGACCTGCTGGCCCGAACGCAGCGGGCGCGAGACATAGAGCGTGGGAGCGGCGGCGCCGTTGGGGGCCGATGGTGGTGGTGCTGTCGGCTTGGCGGGCTCGGTCGGCGGACTCGGCTCGAGGGCTGCCGTCGGCGCTGCGGCAGTGACGGCCAACACCCCGTCGATATCGGGATTCGACCCTGGCACCGGTTGCGCCGGGGCAGGCGCCGCGACTACCGGTGCGCGCGGTGGCGGCGGCGTGAACTCGGGGGCTTCGGCCAGGCCTTGCGCCTGGGCCAGCTCGGTCTGCTCGGCATTGCCGCCTTTAACGGCCACCGGCAGCAGCCCGCGTTCGCGCAGCAACGCCACCAGCGCGGCCACGTCGGGCGGGGGGTCGGCGTCGCGCACCGCCGTCAGGTCTAAAACCACTGGTTCGTGGTCGTAGAGTCCCGGCGCTTCGGCGATCTGGCGGTCCAGTGCGGCACTCAGTTCGCCCAGCGCCGCAGTCTTGAGCGTGAACGACAGCAGGCTCAGCGTGGCGCTCTTCAGTTCGAATGCGTTCGGGGCTTTGACGGGGGCGGCAGCGGGCATTCGGCGTCGAGTTCGGGGGGCACGGCAAGACGCTTCAGTTTAGCGGGCCGCTTTCGGCCTTCGTCCACCGCATTCGTTGGTGTCGTTCGTCGCCGCTGCGTGCACTTCAGGCCACGGCGCGGCGCATCGGTCGCAACGGGCTCGCGCCACCCGCCCTGTCTGTAGACACTGCATCCATCGACTCACCCAGCCACCGATCGAGCCCCTCGAAGGAAATCAAAATGAACAGCAGCCACAAGACCACGCGCACCCTGCCCGCCATCACCCTGGCCGCGTTGATGACCATGGCGATGCTCTCCGGCATCGACCATCTGGCCGTCGACCGCAGCACAACCGCTGCCGCGACGCTGGCCGCGAAGACCACGCCCGCATCGGCGCCGCGGGCCTGATTGCCGTCAGACGGCTTCGCCGATGAAGTCGCGCAGCAACGCCAGCACCGCTTCGGGCCGGTCGCGCCAGGTGCCGTGGCCCGCGCCAGCCACTACCGCCAGCCGGCCCCAGGGTGCCGGGATCGCCGCGGCGATGTCCTCGGCGTCGGCCAGCGGCGTGACCGGGTCTTGGTCGCCAGCCAACACCAGCACGGGGCATTGCACTTGGGCCAGTCCCGGCAGCAAATTCATGGTGCGCATTTCGCCGGCAGCCGAATCGAACAGGATCTGCGGGTTGAAACGGGCCCGCAACCTGGCGTTCGAATCTACCGTCGGCGTGGTGTTGTAGAGCGGCCGGCACCACGTTTCGTAGCCCGACCAGGTCTCGGGACCGGGGCGGTTCCAGAAGGCTTCCGCGGCGTCTCGTGCCGCCCTTCCGCCCAGCCGTTCGAACATGTCCAGCTTGCGATCCAGGCCCATGTGGTGTGAGGTGCTCGACAACACCACCTTGCCCGCGTGCGCCGGGTGCCGCGCCAGGTAGCGCTGCGCCACGAAGCCACCGAAGCTCTGCCCCAGCACGATCGGCCGCTCGATGGAGAGCACCACGCACAAGCGCACGATGTCGTCGGCGAAGGTGTCCAGCGTCCACTCGGCCGAAGGCCGCGGGCTGCTGCGGCCATGCCCGCGGTGGTCCACGTAGACGATCTGCGCCACGTCGGCCAGCCGGCTGAAGAGCGGCTTGAACGAGGTGTGGTCGAAGCCCGGCCCGCCGTGCAGCAGGATCAACGTGGGCCGCTCACGCATCACCGGGCCGTCGGGCACGAGGCCGGCGCCTTCGATGTCGACATAGAGGCTGACACCGGCTTCGATCTGGATCTGCATCGGGCCACTGTAAGCGCAGCGCCGGCGATGCTGGCCGACCCGTGTCACGCTGCCCGCAGATAACTGTTGCCGCTTGCGATCTCGACCTCGAATGCCCGAAATTGGGGACGGACCACCTCGTAAGCGTGATGAAAAAAATTTGCGGCGGCCAGGCGTTTTCTTATGACCGGTGCAGCGGCTGCACCAGCCCGAAGTGCCGCGCCGCGCGCGACGCATCGGCGTCGGCCTTGGTCAGTACCGCTTCGAGTGTCTTCAGATATGGGGCCGGAAAGGCATGTTCGCGGGCACCACCCAGCACCAGGGCGTGGTACCAGTCGTAGGGCACCGAAGCGGCATCGACCTTCAGTGCCACATAGGCCCACGCGCGGTGCACCGCGCCGTCGGCCATCTCGACCGAAACTTCCCGTTCACCGTAGCCCACGCCGAGCGTCTCGGCCGCGTCCAGCGCCGGCTTCTCGACCAGGTCGATGCGGTAGACCACGCCCAGCACGTGCTCGGGTTCGCTGCCGTCGGGGCATGGCACCACGTCGCACTTGCCCGAGCCGTCGGTGGCGGCCTTGTGCCAGCGCAGCGCATGCTGGCGCAGCACACCCACGCCGACCACCCGCGCCGATGGTGTGCGTTCACGCAGCCGGCGCGTCAGCAGGTTCGAGCCGTAGGCGAAGTACAGGAAGCTCGGCGGCGTGCCGTCGGCGGTGTTCATTTCGGCGCGGCTTGGGGCGGTTGCTCCAACGCAGCGGGGTCCAGGGTAAGGGGTGCTGCGTCGCCCGGTTTGTGCAGCGCCGCGAAGCCCGGGGCGAATTGCGCCAGGCTGCCGGCCACCGCGGTGTGCCGGTTGGCGGCACCGAAATGGGCCTTCGCATAGGCCTGCACCGCATCGGCGCCCACGGCCGACCAACTCTCGATGCGTGTCGTCAGCAGCGCCACCGGCTGGCCTTCTACCAGCAGCTTCGTGATCTGCGCCGTAAGCCCCTGTGTGGTTTCGACACTGCGGCTGAAGCCACCGATCAGCGCGGCCTTGCGGGCCGCCAGTTCGGCGTCAGGCACCGCGGCATTCGACAGCCCGTCCAGGGTGCTGTTCAGTAGCGACACCACCTCGGCAGCCGAAGCGTTCTTGGTCTGCACCGCCAGATCCAACACGCCGACCTGCGGCCGTGCGTCGAAGTTGCTGCTGGCGTCGTAGCTCAAGCCGCGCTCGACGCGGATTTCCTGGCTCAGCCGGGACGAGTAACCACCGCCGAGCACGGCATTGGTGACCTGACCGGCGGCTTCGTCGGCACTGGCCGCAGCGGGCACCGGCAGCACCATGACCACCCCGGCTTGGCCGGTGTCGCCCATCTTCACGAACTGCAGCGGCATTGCGGCGGGTGCGCCCGCGGTGGATCGCGCCGCGGGCAACTTCGCGGCCGGCGCCTTCCAGCGGCCGAAGTGCTCGCTCGCCAACTGCTTGCCTTGCGCCAGGTCGACGTCACCGGTCAACACCAGCACCGCGTTGTCGGGGCGGTAGACCAAGCGGTGCAGTTGCTCCACCTGGCGCACCGAGATCCCCGGCAACGAGAGCGGCGTGCCCGCTACCGGATGACCATAGGCACCGTCGCCGAACAGCATGCGGTTCGCGGCCAACGCAGCCACCGTGCCGGGCTGGGTGTAGCCGACCTTCATCGCGTCCAGCGTCTCGCTGCGCAGGCGGTCCAGTTCGGCGCGAGCGAAGGCCGGCCTGATGGCGGCTTCGGCCACCAGCGCCAGTGCAGCGTCGAGCCGCGGCGTGGTGACGGTGATCGACACCGTCGAACGGTTCCAGCCGGCGGCACTGACGAGCGTGCCGCCGAGCGCTTCGGCTGCGGCAGCCTGCGCCGGGGCACGCTGCTGCCGAGTGCCCCGGGTCTGCAGTTCGGCGGTCAGCGA
>JALYUN010000258.1 GCA_030853725.1 Pseudomonadota bacterium
GTCGTAGTAGCCCTGGCGGAACTTGCCCTGGCGCGGCAGCTTCTCTTTCTCGACCGTGGACTCCAGCACGTCGATGAACGGCATCGTCTTCCCGCAGTCGGCCAGCAGGCCGGCTTCCTTGTCGCCCGGCATGCCTTCGCAGGGATAGGGCTCACCGCGGTAGTTCGGATTGCGCTTCATGACGTGGCGCCGGTTCTGGATGTACTCGGTCATCATGTAAGGACCCGTGCCCACGGGCCAGCGGTCCAGCGTCAGACCCTCTTCGGCCATGCCCGGCTGGGCATAGAACGTGTCGGCCTCCCACGGCACGGGGGCCAGAAAAGTCATCTGCATCCAGTAACTCCACTGGGGGTACTTGCCCTTGATGCGGATGCGCAGCAAATGCGGATCGGGTGCAGTGGCACCGGCCAGTGGCCATTTGCGGAAGTCCAGAAAGGGTTTGTCCAGACTCGCCGGGTCCAGACCCTGGCGCAGCTTGGTATCTTCTTGCTTGATCAGATTGCCGTAGGCCTCAAGGCCCACCACGTACTGCGCGAAGGTGCTGAAGATCGGCGCCGTGATGCGCGTCGTGGCGTGGCGCTTGAGCGCATAGACGAAGTCGTCGGCCACCAGTTCACGCGTGCCCTGCTCCTTAAAATCCCACGGAGTGCGGCGGTCGCCGAGTTCGCCCGGCTTCAAGTGGTGATACAGGTAGTTGCCCGCAGCGTCTTTGGCGAACGCCGGGTGCGGCTGGAACAGGATGCCGCGTTTGATCGGCACGTCGTAGATGCTCTCGGCGACTTTCTCGCCGGCCACATCGTCGGGCAGCGGGTTGCCGTCTTTGTCGATGTAGCGCGGGCGCACGACTTCCGCAGCGGTCTTGGGCACCAGCACGAAAGGCCGCTTCAGATAGTGGTAGCCGTAGGGCGGCTCGTAGATCTGGTAGGTGAAGGCGGTGTCGTTGGTCCAGTACGACGCCGTGGGATCCAGGTGACGAGGCGAGCTTTCCTTCACGCCCGAGAACAAAGTGTTGGTGGCTGCCGCACCCTCGGGCCATGGGTTGTTGTTGCAAGCTGCCAGCAGCGCGATCGCCGCGGTACCGAGCGCCCGCAGCAATCGCCGCGTCCAACTCCACGTTGCCAAAGTCGGTGCCCCCATTCGACCTCCACCAGTGCTGTCCAGAACGCGGATCTCGTGCGCCCGCCCCGCCGTGTGCTCGTCGTCTGCTGCAAGGCCGCCGGCTGCAAAGCGGCGCGATTCTAGGGGTGCTTCTGCGGCACGCGGGTTAACGCGTGCTCAGTTCCAGCCGATCAACACATCGCGCCCTTGCACCACCAGTTGCACGCGGCGCCCCACGGGCAGCGTCAACTTCGGTTGCAGGTGTCCGAATGGCAAGCCGGTGAGCAACGGCGTAGAGGTCGCGGCACGCACCCGCTCGATCATCGACTTCAGCGTGTAGCCCCGGTCCAGCGGCGAAGGCCGCCAGCCACTGACGTGGCCCAGCAGGACCGCCTTCTGGCGTGCCAGCACGCCTGCCTGATGCAACTGCAGCAAGCAGCGCTCGACACGGTACGGGTGCGCGTTGACGTCTTCGACGAACAAGATGCCGCCTTCGATACGGCGCGCCGCCGGCCAGTGCCGCGTGCCGAGCATCGAACACAGCATCTCCAGGTTGCCGCCCCACAGCGGGCCGCGCACCGCCAAGCCGTCGAAACCGGCCGTGGTGCGGAAACCGACCGCCTCCAGTTCACCCGACATCGCTTCGACGAAGCAGTCGCGGGTGATCTCGTAGTCTTCGGTGGCTCCCAGGGCGGCAGACGCATCGGTGCCCAGATCGCGCCCGAAGTCGTCGATGGCCATCGGCCCGGCCCAGCTGGGCGCGCCGGTGTGGGCCAGCAGGCCGATCTGCAGCGCCGTCAGGTCGCTGTGGCCCACCCAGCGCGTACCGCGGTCGACGCTCTGGGCCACGCGTGCCCAGTCGACGCCGTCCAGCAGCCGCGTCAGGCCATAGCCGCCGCGCGTGGCCATGGCC
>JALYUN010000266.1 GCA_030853725.1 Pseudomonadota bacterium
GGCGTTGGTGGTGGCGCTGATCGTGTCGGTCCTGTGGCTGAAGAATATCGGCGGTCGCAACTTCGAGCACTACGCGATCGATTTTCAGAAACAGGCGCTCGACGGGCTCGATCTGGGTGCTTCGGTCAGCCTGCGCGGTATCCAGATCGGCCGCGTCGAGGACTACGCGCTGAGTGGCCCGCAGGGCAACGCCGTGCGGGTCGAGATCCGTGTCGACAAGCGCGTGCCGGTGCTGACCAGCACCGTGGCCGTGGTCACGCGCAACCTGCTGACCGGCATCGCATCGATCGCACTCGTCAACCGCGAACCCGCCGGTGAGCCGCTGACGGCGATCCAGGATGGGGAAAGCATGCCGCTGATCGCCGAAGGCCAATCCGACCTTGCCGAGATCGCCGGGCGCGTCAACCGGGTCGGTGAAATGGCGTCCGATGCGTTGGGCAGCATCAGCGAATTGCTCAACGAGAAGAACCGCCAGACCATCGCAGCGACGATCGAGAACCTGCGCGATCTTTCGGCCGGGCTCAAGAGCCAGATCGCGCCGTTGCAGCAGTCGATGGCCACCGTGGCAGAAGCCGCGAAAGTGGCCGGGACCGCAGTCAAACAGGCCGGCAGCGCAGCGACCGAGCTGGGGCGTTCAGGCAACCGCATAGCTGGCGTGATCGAGCAGGTCGGTGGCCGCGTGGACACCACACTGGCGCAGGCCGACCAGGCGATGGCCGACACCCGCAAGGCCCTGCAGCAGGTCACCGCCGCAGTTGGGGCGGTGCAGGTGCAGGCGGTTTCCACCGCCCAACAGCTGGAATCCACAGCAGCCGGGGTCGACGATCAGCTGCGAGCGGCGGTGTCGGAATTGCGGCTCAGTGCCGAGTCGACCTCCCGCGCGATCGAGCAACTGCGTGATCCACGAGCCAGCTTGCTGGGTCCGGCCAAGAACGGGCTCGGCCCCGGGGAGTCGTTGAAATGAGCCTTCTGCATCGGGGGTGGGCGGCTTCATCGATGGGTGCGCTGATGGGCGTGTTGAGCGTTGGCTTGGCCGGCTGCATCTCGGTGGGCATCGGCACCGACACCGGCGTGCAGCCCATGTTCGAACTGCACGACCCCGCCGCCGTGTCCGGGACGACGGCGCAGGGCGCGCCTGCAGCGGCACGGGTGCCGACCCTGCTGATCCAGATGCTGCCGGGGAACGCGGTGGCGGAGACCACCTCGATCGCTTATTCCAGGCAGCCGCACGAGGTCGCGTTCTACAAGTTGGCCACCTGGGGCGAACGCCCGGTGCACCAGATTCCGCGGCTGCTTCAGCAGCGGCTGCAGGCCCGCGATGTGGCCGGCGCCGTGGGCTTGCTGGGCGACCCCCTGCGCTCGGACTGGCTTCCGACCCTGACGGTCGAACGCCTGGTGCACGATGTGGCCACGCCCCCTGGACTGGCGCAGTTGCGGCTCGATGCCGCGGTCTACGACCGGCGCAACGGCCAGCGCATCGGGCGCCGCGCGTTCGTTGCCACGGCACCTGCCGCCACCGCGACCTCCAGCGCGGCGGTGGCCGCGATGTCGGTGGCCCTGAGCCGCAGTTTCGATGAACTGACACCCTGGCTGGAAGTGCAACTGCAGGCCGGCATGGCGCGCCGGCAAGTGATGTCACGAAGCGAATCGGCAGCGCCCGCCGCTGCGTCGGCCAGCGCGCCTTCGCGCCCATAATGACCCCACCGCCAATCCGGATCGAGGAGCCACTGCCCATGTACCAGCGCATCCTGATCGTGGTCGATGAAGGTCCGGTGGCCAAGGCCGCTGTCGATGAAGGTCTGGGGCTGGCCAAGGTGCACGGCGCCGAAGTGCTGTTCTTCCATGTGCTCCCCAGCTATGTGATGCCGGTGGCCGACGCGCCTTCCCTGGTTCTGATGTCACCCGAACAACATCGCCAGGCGGTCGAAGCCGTGGCGGCGCGTCTGCTTGCCGAAGCCACCGGTGTGGCACGGCAAGCGGGGGTGGCCAGCCAGTCGGCCGTCGGGTCCGATGCCGATGCCGCGACCTGCATCGCCACGGCGGTGGTCGACCGCGACTGCGATCTGCTGGTGGTGGGCTCGCATGGTCGCAATGTGCTGCAGCGGCTGATCTTCGGCAGCTTGGTGGTGCGGTTGATCCCGCTCGTGACGGTGCCGATGCTGGTGTGCAAGTCGCACGAGGAGGTGAGTCAGGCGGCACAGGAAGCAACCGATGACAGCAGCGCTGTGCCGCCAGCGATGTCGGTTGTCCCGCCCCGGGGCATCGACCTGCCGCCGCAGGCCTGAAGTGCCGCTCTAGAAGTCGACCGTGCTCAGCGTGCCGTCACCGCGGCCGGCTGCGTAACCGATCCGATCGACCGGTGCCTTCAGCCCGTCCAGCCGCAGGTGCACGCGGCGGAACTCGTCGGTGACGATTTGTTGCAGGCTCTCAAGC
>JALYUN010000285.1 GCA_030853725.1 Pseudomonadota bacterium
CTCTGATTTCCGTCGCGCCCGGGTTTGCAGAACGACGCGCCGACCGGTACAGACCGTTGACCGTGCCGAACGACAGCGGGTTGGCGAACATCGGTGCCACATCGCCACCGACGAAGGCGAGCGCGTCGTCGCGCAGGGTTCGATAGGCCGACAGGAACAGCGCGGGTCCGGCGCTGATCCTGCATACCCCAGCCGCGCGCAGCGCTTCGATGGCCGCCAGTCCGGGCAAGGCCATGAGGTTCAACGAAAGCGATGTCGATGCCGCGATGAGCCTCGCATCGTGGGCGGCGATCAAACCCGGCACGAACAGCCCGTCGGCACCGGCCGCCGCATAGTCGCTGGCGCGTTCCATCACCAGGGCAACGGCTGCATCAGGTTCGACCAGGCTGCGCAGCACGACATCGGTTCTCGCATTGATGAACAGCTCGGCAGGGCCAAGGCGGGCCCGGATCGCTGCGATCTTGTCGGCCAATAAAGGGCTCGGCGACGATCCGTCTTCGATGTTGATCCCGGCCGCGCCCGCGCGATGAAGCTTCACCACGAATTCGGCCACGCACTGCGGGTCGGCGCTGTAGCCGGCTTCGACATCGACACTCAGCGGCACGGTCAGGCATTCGGCGATCCGGCCGACGGCAGCCACCAGACTTTCGGGTGCGAGGGCTTCGCCATCGGCATGCCCCAACGCCCAGGCCAGTGCGGCACTCGATGTGCCGATCGCCTTGGCCCCGCAAGCAGCCTGGAGCAGCGCACTGGCGACATCCCAGGCGTTGGGCAGCAGCAGCATCGGGCCGGCTTCATGAAGCGTTCGGAACGGGTGTGCAGACGGGCTTTGCATGGCGGTGTCCTGGTTTCGTTCGGGACTTGCACGATAGGTCGCGCTGCGCCGCACAGCCGGCCGCTTTCGGACCCGTTCCTTCCGATGGTGTCCAGCGCCAGCCGGTCAATCCTGACGAAAGATCAACTCCACCCCGTTTTGCGCCGGGTCGCTGAAAAACACCTGCCGGCTGCCGGTGCCGGGCACGACACTCTGGCGGTAGGGCACGTTGTGCTGTTCCAGCATGGCCTGTTGGGCGGGCCAGTCGGTGGCTTCCAGGGCCACATGGTCGAAGGTCAGATCACAGCCGGCGCGGCGCGGGTTGTCTTTCTGCTGCTCGGCCAGGTGCAGCACATCCCGGTTGCCGGCATAGAGCCAGTGGCCTGCAAACGCGAACGGCGGCCGCGGCCCCGAGGTGAGCCCGACCACGTCGACATAGAAGTCGCGCAGTTCGTCCATCAAGCGCGCCTCGACGCGGAAGCTGTAGTGAGCGATACCGTGAATGGTCATGGTGGTGCAAACGGTTCAGTCAAAGACCGGCAGGATCTCTCTGCGAAGCGCGCCGCGCGCGGTTTCGAATTCGGGCATCGCACTTCGCACCACATCCCAGAAGGCCGGGCCGTGATTCATCTGGCGCAGATGGGCCAGCTCATGGGTCACCACATAGTCGATCACTGGCAGGCCGAAATGCACCAACCGCCAGTTGAGCCGGATCGACCCGTCGGCACTGGCGCTGCCCCAGCGGGTGGCGGCCGAACTCAGGCTCAAGCGCTTCATGTGCACAGCCAGACGCGGTGCGACCAGCGCGCAGCGCTCTTCGAAGATGCGCCGCGCCTGGCGCTGCAGCCAACTCTGCACCGTGTCGCGGATCTGCGCCGGCGCGGCGTTGAGCGGCAAGCCCAGGCGCAGGTTCAACCCGGCCGCAGGATCGTCCTGCAGCACCGCGCCGGTGGCGCGGGTGTCCAGCACCAGCGTCACGGTGCGGCCCAGAAACGGGATCGTGGTGCCGGCGCGCCAGTCGACGCGCGCGGCATCCAGCCGTTGCGCGTGTTCGCGCTGTTCCTGCAGCTTGCGCAAGATCCATCGGCCTTTCTCGCGCAATGCACTGTCAATCTCTCGCTCGCCCACCCAGCGCGGAGCGCTGACCGACAGACCTTCGGTGCCGATCACGAAACCGATGCTGCGGCGCCGCGACCGGCGCAGCTCGTACCCCACCGCATGGCCATCCATCACGATGCGGCGTTGCGACCGCGGATGGTTGAAGCCCGCCAGTGACGCCGGTGACGCCAGCGGCGTGAAGGATGGCGTCGATGTCGAACCCGACGGGCCCGGCGCGGGCGGTGAAGCCGACACCGGTGGCGGCTGTGCAGCGCCCCTTGCATGGATCAAGGAGGTGGTGTCGATCGCCAAAGCCGATGCCGGTGAATCGTCGAACAGCGACAACTGCTTCGACGGCGCAATCGGAGACGCGACAGCAGGCCTGGCGGTGGGCATGCTTCGAATTCTAGGACGGCGCCCTCTCGCTGCCGGCAGTTGCGTTGGCGGTGGCTGCGTTCGCGGCTGCTTCGCCGTCGCGCGCGCTGGAATGCAGGGGATAGGCCATCGGGTCCAGGCGCCGCATTTCAGCTTCGATCCAGGCTTCGACCTCGCGCATCAAGGGTTCGGGTTCACGACCGCGGCTGTCGATCGGACGACCGATCGACACATCGATGATCCCGGGCCGCAGCATGAAGCTCTTGCGCGGCCAGCACTTGGCCGAACTGGCGGCCACCGGCACGATCGGTACCCCGGCCGAGATGGCCAGGCGCGCAGCGCCGGCCTTGTACGACCCCTGACCGCCGCGCGGCGTGCGCGTGCCCTCGGGAAACATGATCACCCAAACGCCTTGCGAGAACAGCCGCCGGCCCTGCTCGGCGACCTTGTTCCAGGCCGCGGTGCGCTTGCTGCGGTCGATGTGGATCATGTCGAGCCGGCCCATCGCCCAGCCGAAGAACGGGATCCGCAGCAACTCGCGCTTGAAGACATAGGCCAGCGGGTGCGGCATCAGGGTCGGGTAGGCGAAAGTTTCCCAGGTCGATTGGTGCTTGGCTGCCAGCACCACTGCCGACTGCTTCTGCGCCACGCCCGGCAGATGCTCCATGCCGTGGATGCGCCAGCGCACCCCGCAGATCATCCGCGCACCCCAGACCGCCATTCGCAGCCACACGATCGTGAACCAGTACAGCCGTTTGCCGCGCAGCGCGATCGACAGCAGCAGCACCAGCAAGGCCCAGGGGATCACCGTGACCGCCATCCACAGCACGAACAGCACCGAGCGCAGAGCCCAGAACGCGCGGCGCAGCACGCCGGGGTGTGATAGCGGGTCGTCGGCGCGGCGCGTCATCGGCTGCCGAGCCGGGCCGAACCGCTGTCGGCGACATGGTCACGCCGAAGCAGGAAGTCGGCGAACGCGCCCAGGTCGGCATGCACCCGGGCAGCCGGCACTTGCGCCAGCATCGAGCCGATCTGCTCGTCGGTCAGCGCGGCTGCACGCCCGGTCTGCACCAGATGGGGCTCACAACCGGCCGCCGCCGCCGCGTGCAGGTCGCGCAGCGTGTCTCCCACCATCGGCACCTGCGCCAGGTCCACCCCGTAACGTCGCTCGATGTCCAGCATCAAACCCGGGCGCGGTTTGCGACAGTCGCAGCCGGCTTCGGGCGTGTGGGGGCAAAAGAACACCGCGTCGACGCGCGCGCCATGCGCCATCAACTGCTGATGCATGTGGGCGTGCACGGCATTGACCGCGGCCATGTCGATCATGCCGCGGCCGATGCCGGCCTGGTTGGTGGCCACCACCACATGCCACCCCGCGTGATTGATGCGCGCCACCGCTTCCATCGCACCGGCGATCGGCTGCCATTCGGACAACTCGGCGACATGCGATTCGCGGTAGGCGTTCAAGATGCCGTCGCGCCCCAGGATGACCAGCTTGATCATGTGGCGGACGGCGCGAGCCGCGACAGGTCGGCAACGCGGTTCATCGCGGTGTGCAGCTGTCGCAACAACGCCAGTCGGTTGCGGCGCAGGGCCGGGTCCTCGGCATTCACCATCACCGAGTCGAAAAACGCATCGACCGGCGTTTTCAGCACCGCCAGCGCGCGAAGCGAAGCAGCGAGGTCGCCACGTCCGAAAGCCGCTTCGGCTGGCCCCGCGACATCGCGCAGTGCTGCGGCCAGGACCTGCTCGGCCGGTTCCAGCAGCAGCGCGGAATCAACCGCGTCGGGCATGCCGCCGTCGCCTTCGGGGATCACTGCGGAAACGCTCTCGCTGTCGGCGTGTGCCTTCTTCAGGATGTTGCCGACCCGTTTGTTGGCCGATGCCAGCGCCTGGGCTTCGGGCAGCGCGCCGAAGTCGCGCACCGCCTGCAGCCGCTTCGGGATCTCGCCGAGGCGGTCCGGGCGCAGTGCCAGCACCGCATCGACTTCCTGAGCCGTCCAGCCCTGGTCCCGCAGTGCGCCGACCATGCGGTCGTTCAGGAACTGCAGCAGGGAGTCGGACGCATCGGCATGACCGGGCGCGAAGGCACCGAATGCGCTTCGCACCAACGCTGTCACCGCCAGCGGCAGGTCGCGTTCGATCAGCATCCGGGTAACGCCCAGCGCATGGCGCCGCAGCGCGAACGGGTCCTTGTCGCCGGTGGGAAGCTGGCCGATGCCGAAAAGGCCAGCCAGCGTTTCCAGCTTGTCGGCCAGGGCGACCACCGTGGCGGCCTGACCGTGCTCGACGCGCGGCAGCGTGTCGCCGGCAAAGCGCGGCTTGTAGTGATC